>JBHWRC010000102.1:0-3665 GCA_043426375.1 Anaerococcus sp. | reverse complement strand
TAATAAGGTCAGCAATAAAGGATATTTCTTCTTCGCTAAGGTCTTTGTTTGCATCCTTAACGAGACTTTGGTAGGCATCAGTTTCAAATTCGTCATCTATTTGCTCTTCAGTTTTTAGAACTACAGAATTTTCGTTTTTCTCAGTTTTTGGCTTTTCGCTTTCACATCCTGTAAGGAGGATGCCTAGAGCAAAGATAGCCAAAAAAGTTTTGTGTAATTTTTTCATAAATCCTCCTTATATTATTATAGCATAAATATTTTACTATAAAGGATAGGATAAGTTTATTTTTAAATATTAGGATAACTTAAGGCTGGGGTAAGAATTAGAAAGTGAGATTAGCAGAAGAGGAATAAAAAATAGCTTGCTTTATTGGTTATAATATGATATATTTAATCCATGGAAACGATACCGAAGGTTGTTTAAATGCTAATATTTAAATAAGGGGTCTGAGTGTATTTTTACTAAAGTCATAGGGATATATTCAGGTCTTTTTTAAAGAGTATAAAAGCTTCTATAAAAATAATTAAAAGATTATTATTAAGATTCTATGGAAGAGATCCTATAAATACAAAAATTCCTAAAGCTTATGGATATCATAGACCTAAAAAAGATAAGGCTAAGATTTTCATAACTCGTAAAAATACATAGAAAAATCCGTTGCAACCTGCACGGTGAAAGGATAAACCTATGTCAAACCCTACTATAAAAGATATAGCATCTATTTGTGAGGTAAGTGTAAGCACAGTATCTAGAGCTATTAACGATGCCGAAGGCATAAGCCCCAAAACAAGGGAAAGAATCCTAAAGACAATAGAAAAAATTGGCTATGAACCGGACGCCAATGCCAGAAATTTAAAAATATCAAAAAATAATACCATAGCAGTCCTAATTAAGGGTATTACCAACCCATTTTTCACCCCTATGATAAAGGTCATGGAGGAAGAAATAAGCAAGACCGGCTATAGCTTTTCCCTAACTAAGGTAGAAGAGCATGCATCAGAACTTGATGTTGCAGAAAAGATTGCCAAGAGCCTAAAACCTGAAGGCATAATCTTTCTTGGAGGATATTCGGTAAATGATAAGGAAAAACTGACTAAGCTTGGCGTTCCTTATTCACTTACAACCATAATAAACAAAGACTCGATAGACAAAAATTCAGTATGTGTAGGAGTTGATGACTTTGAGGAAAGCAAAAAAATGGTTGACTATCTTATAAGCCTAGGCCATAGAAGAATAGCCTTTATAGCAGCAAGGTCAGATGATAAAAGTATCGGTAAGTTAAGACTCGAAGGATATAAAAAATCTCTTGCAGACCATGGGATAGACTTTGATGAAAGTCTTGTATTATATCCGCCTAAGGGGCTAGATCCTTACTCCCTCTACCATGGATATGAATCGGGAAAAAGAATTGTAAAAAATGAGATAGACTGTACGGCAATCTTTGCCATATCAGATTCTGTAGCAATGGGACTTATAAAGGGCCTAAGTGATATGGAGAAAAAAGTTCCGAAAGATTATTCGGTAGCTGGCTTTGATGGGCTTGAGATAAATGAGTTTCTCTTAAAACCTATCACAACTATTGTCCAACCAACAAGTAAGATTGCCTACACATCTGTTAAGGAATTATTTAATATTATATATAAGAGAGAATATAATAAAGTTACAAGTTTCGCTGGCGCCCTATTTATCGGCCAGACAACAGGAAAACCAAAGGAGTAAATATGAAAAAAGCAGGTATACTATGGCCCCTTGCCAGCCTAAATGGTAGGCAAGGCATTGGGGATTTTGGCAAGGAAAGTTATGATTTTATTGACCTAGTTATAAAATCAGGTTTTGATATGTGGCAAATTCTTCCCCTAAACCCATTAGGATACGGGAATTCGCCTTACCAACCTTACTCATCCTATGCTGGTGATGAAATATATATATCCCTAGATAAACTCTACGAAGCTGGTCTTTTAGATAAGAAAGTAGAAGCCTTAGATCAAAAAGATAGGGTGGATTATAATTTTGTAAGAGAATTTAAGGGTAAAGAGTTAAAAAAAGCCTATGAGAATTTCAAGAAAAAAGGACTTGATAAGACAGAATCCTATAAAAAGTTTTTAGAATTTGATTTTGTATATAATTATGCGGTATTTTTAAGCCTTAAAAAAGCAAATGACTTAATATCTTGGAATGAATGGCCAGAAGAAATGAAAACTTGGATCTTAGATAAGAAATTTGACCTAAGTCCATATGAAGATGATATAAACTACGAAATTTTTATCCAATATATTTTCTACAAACAATGGATGGATCTAAAGAACTATGCCAACAAAAATGGCCTTAAAATCATTGGAGACATACCATTTTATGTGGGCCTTGACAGCCTAGATGTTTGGGAAAATCAGAAATATTTTGAAATAACCGAGGATGGTAAGCCAATTTTAATAGCAGGAGTACCACCAGATGCCTTTTCTGACGAAGGCCAAAGATGGGGCAATCCAATCTACAGGTGGGATGCGCTTAAGAAAGATGATTTCAAATTCTGGATAGAAAGACTAGCCTACAACGCAAAACTCTATGATATCATTAGGCTAGACCATTTTAGAGCCTTTGATACCTACTGGGAAATAGAATCTAAGTATGATAATGCTATTATAGGTGAGTGGAAAGAAGCACCTGGCTATGCTCTTTTTGATGAAGTTATCAAAAAGCTAAAGGACGTAGAATTTATAGCAGAAGATCTTGGAACCCTAAGACCTGAGGTCCTAGAATTAAGAGACCATTACAATTTAAAGGGCATGGTTATTATTGAAAATGAATTTAGGCCTTGGGAAAATCACCTAGTAGAAGCAAGTGAAAATTCTGTAACCTATCCAGGTACCCACGATAATATGACAATAATCGAATGGTATGAAGAGCTTGACGAAGAAAAGCAAGAAGCAATTAAAAAATATTTCCTAGAAAATGGCATCGAAAACAAATCTCTTGCAGATGACTTTTTCGAATATGCGACAAGCCTTGATAGTGACTACGTTATAGTTTCTCTAGCTGACATCCTAGGTCTTGGTGAAGAGGCGAGAATAAATGAACCAGCAACCCTAAATGACAAAAACTGGTCCTTTAAACTAAAAACTCTCAAAGATTTTGAAAAGAAAACCGATTTTGTAAGAAAAACAATAGAAAAAAATAGAAAATAAAAGAAAATCCCGTCTCTTTTGATAGAGAAACGGGATTTTTTTAGTGCTTGGTTGCATTGTAATTTGTGATTTCTTTTTATTTAAAAGGCAAAACTTTGTGCTTTTGGATTTTCTTTATAATAAATTTTACAATTTAATTTATTTGCAGTTTGATTTTACTTTCTCTTTTAAATAGGGCCTAGCCTTTATATCTCTATTTTCCAGCCCAAATATCTTTAGGATAAAGCCCATGATCAAACATCTTTTGGAAGGCCTCTTGGGCAGGCTTTAAATCTTCCTTGTAGGTTATTCCTATCCACTTTTCGCTTGTTGGAAGTATTGTGACATCGGCTACATCATCTTTAATCCATTCGCCTATCATTTCTGGCAGGACATATTCATTGGTATCGAGAAAATCCTTGTTTTCTTCCAGATTTTTTATAAAATATTCCTCGGCATAGTCCATAAATTTTGGAAAAGATGCCCAGAGATTCATAGAAACA
>JBHWRC010000101.1:0-13070 GCA_043426375.1 Anaerococcus sp. | reverse complement strand
GTCTTAGCTTGACCTTTTTAGGATATTCATCTATATCTGGCATGTCAATGTCAGATACTTCTTCGCTACTTCCTGCCATATCAAGTAGGTTTATTTGGCCTGTTATATTTATCTTGTTATTGTCGTGGACAGTATTTATAGACTTTTCAAATATTGCCATAAGAGAAGATCTGGTATATCCTAGTCCGTCGAAAGCTCCTGCTTTGATTAAGGACTCAATCCCTTTTTTATTTAGGGCTCTGGAGTCAGCTTCTTCGACCCTTTCTAGGAAATCTTTGAAATTTATAAATTTGCCTGCTTCTTCTCTAGCTTTAATTATAGCATCGATAAGGTTTGTACCTACATTTTTTATACCTGAAAGGCCAAAGATTATTTTTTTACCTTCTACTTCAAATGAGGCGAAGGACTTGTTTATATCTGGCGCTAGGACGTCTATACCAAGCCTTTTTGCTTCTGATACATAGAGATATAGCTTTGAGGACTGATCCATTACTGAAGATATCAGGTTTGCCATATATTCTTCAGGATAATAGTGCTTGAGATAGGCAGTTTGGACAGCTACTAGTGAATAGGCTGCAGAGTGGGACTTGTTAAAAGCATATTTAGCAAAAGATATCATTTCATCATAGATAGTGTTTGCAGCATTTCTATCAACACCATTTCTAATTGCACCTGGTATTTCTATATTTCCGTCCTTATCAAGCTTACCATTTATAAAAATATCCCTATTTTCTTCCATGATGTCCATTTTTTTCTTGCTCATAGCGCGCCTTAGGTTATCGGCTTGTCCTAGAGTATAGCCTGCAAGTTGTTGGACTATCTGCATTACCTGTTCTTGGTAGACTATTATGCCGTAGGTTACTCCCAAGATTGGTTTTAATTTCTCATCTAAAAAGCTAACATCTTTTGGATTGTTTTTGTTGTGAATATATTTTGGAATCTCATCCATTGGTCCTGGTCTAAATAAGGAGTTTGCAGCTATTAGGTCATCAAACACCGTTGGTTTGAGGTTTTTAAGGAAGGCCCTCATACCAGCTGATTCAAACTGGAAAATACCAATTGTTTTCGCCTGATTAAACTGTTTTATAACATTTTTGTCATTGACATCTATAGTTTTTATATCAATTTTTTTGCCATAGTTTTTTTCAATATCTTTTATTGTATCTTTTATGACTGTAAGGTTACGAAGGCCCAAAAAGTCCATCTTTAGAAGGCCTAGCTCTTCTATCTCAGTCATATCAAACTGGCTTACTATCTGATCATTTGATAGGGCTAGGGGAATTATGTCTGTAAGTGGATCTTTTGAAATAACCACTCCTGCAGCATGTATTGAGGTGTGTCTTGGCAGGGCTTCAAGCTTTTTTGCTGTTTCTATTAGTCTTTTAGATTCGGCATCTTTTTGATAAGATGCCCTAAAGGCGTCTGATTCTTCTAGGGCCTTATCAATTGTCATACCAATGGTAGATGGGATTTGCTTTGCGATTGTATCGACCTTACCATAGGAGATATCTAGAACCCTACCCACATCTCTAATAGCATTTCTAGCCTGCATCCTACCGAAGGTTACAATTTGCGAAACATGGTCCTTGCCATATAGGTCATTTACATAGTCAACCACCTTATCCCTTAGGACATAGTCGAAGTCTATATCTATATCAGGCATGGATACTCTTTCTGGATTTAGGAACCTTTCAAAAATCAGGTCATATTTAAGCGGATCTATCTGGGTAATATCAAGAGCATATGATACAAGAGATCCTGCTGCAGAACCCCTACCAGGTCCAACTGCTATATCGTTATTTCTAGCATAAGAAACAAAGTCCCAAACAATTAAGAAATAATCGATGTAGCCCATATTATCAATTACGCCAATCTCTCTTTTGACCCTTTCTACGATTTCTGGAGTGATCTCATCATATTTTTCGCTAATACCCTTATTTACCAATAGCTTTAGGTAGTCAAGGTTGGTAAGTCCTTGTGGAAGTTTTGTGTAATATGGCAAATGAGGTTCGTGAAATTTAATCTCTACCTTACACCTATCTGCGATTTTTTGTGTATTTTCGATAGCTCTTTCATAGTCTTTGAAGATTTGCGCCATGGTTTCTGGGTCTTTTAGGTAAAATTCCCTATTTGGCATCTTCATCCTGTCTTCATCCTTGATTAGAGATCCCGTTTGAATACACATAAGCACATCTTGGTAATATGAGTCTTCTTTATTTATGTAGTGGACATCATTTGTCGCAACCATTTCTATACCAAGCTTTCTATGGAGATATGAAATTCCCTGGTTAACTTTTTTCTGCTCAGCCAGCCCATGATCTTGGACTTCTAGGAAATAAGAACCCTTGCCAAAAGCATCTTCATACCTTAAGGCAGTTTCTTCTGCTGCCTTCATATCACCTTCAAGGATTCTTTGGTTGACTTCCCCATTTAAGCAGGCTGAAAGAGCTATAAGACCTTCAGTGTGTTTTTTTAGAAAGTCAAAACAAACCCTTGGCTTATAATAAAAGCCATTTACAAAAGCTTCTGAAACTATTTTTACCAAATTTTTATAGCCAGTATTA
Source organism: Anaerococcus sp. (assembly GCA_043426375.1). GTDB lineage: Bacteria > Bacillota > Clostridia > Tissierellales > Peptoniphilaceae > Anaerococcus. Next base: position 10,506 of record JBHWRC010000101.1, on the reverse strand, counting down.
TTTTCTGCAAGCAAAATTAGGTGGTAATACCTCCTATTAGTCGGATCTTTTATAGTATGATCTCTTTCAGAAATATAGACCTCACAGCCAATAATAGGCTTTATACCACGTTTTTCTGCCTGTTTATAAAATTCTATCACTCCATACATCTGGCCATGGTCTGTTATTGCTACAGAATCCATTCCAAGTTCTTTACACCTATCTAAAAGCTCATCAATCCTTGTAAAACCATCAAGAAGAGAGTATTCAGTATGGAGGTGGAGATGGGTAAATTTGCTATTCATAGTAGCTCCTTTAAAAAAAGATTTGCTTTCACAAATCTTTTGCTAATTTGATAAACTTTTGCAAGCGATAGTTAATCTTTGCCTTTGATAGGGGCGGATTTAGCATCTCACCTAATTCATCTAGGGATAGATAAGGATTTTCAAGCCTAAGTTCGCCAATTTTTTGAGTCAAATCATCAAGGTCATCAAGCATATTATTTTCTATTACCTTATTTATGGCCTCTGTCTGAGCAATGGCAGCTTTTACAGTCCTATCGATATTTGCATTATCAAAGTTATTTATCCTATTTACATCATTTCTGATAGATTTCATAGCCCTTACATTTTCTAGTTCGAATAGGGACTGCATGGCCCCAACGACTGCCAAAAAGTCTGATATCTTTTCTGAATCCTTAAGATAAATTATGATATTATCGGCCCTTTGACTTATTTTTGAATTAAGGCCAAAGGTATCCATGGCGTCTTTTATAATCCTTGCTTCTTTAATATTTTTCCCTACCAACTCAAGATTGTATCCTCTTCGAGGGTCATTTACTGAGCCCCTAAATATAAAGGCTATTTTCAAAAATCCCTTTATATCATTAAGCTTTACGTCTTCGATATCTTCATAGTTTTCTATAAAACCCTTATTCATAAGATCAATTAGGTCATCAGTTATTTTGGAGTCCTCGACTATCACCACATAATCCCTGGATATTTTCTTATCAGGATTATCTTGGATTTCAAAAGTGGGTGAGTAATCGTAAAGTTCGTTTATAAGCTTATAGATATATCTGGCTTCTTGGTTTGAGTCGGTTTCGAAAAAAATATTAAAGCCAGCTTGAGATATCCTAATAGACCCAATAAAATATGCTAGGCTAATAAGCTCTGCCTTCTTATCAATAGGCTCTTTTCTAAGAAGCTCTTTCTTACATCTTTGCGAAAAGCTCATACTAGGCCCTTATCCTTCTCCTTAGAGTCTCTATATCTTTCGGATCTGCCTTGGCATATAGAAGATATTCTTGAAAGCTTCCGTATTTTCTAATTACATAGTCATAGGCTTCTTTCATGTAATAAGGATCTGTAATCCTAAATACAGAGTAAGGTTCGTTTTCCCCATATCTTTCTATATAACCTAGATGGGCAGAAGATGTTTCGTAATCTGCTATGATATCTCCCCTTGGCACATCAGCAAGGCCTAGGATAATCATAGAAATAATGCCTGTCCTATCCTTGCCTTCTTGGCAATGGAAAAGTGCTGAGCCTTCCGCATTTGCAAGGACCTTTACTATTTCTCTTACAGCTGCGTAGTGATCTATTAGATTTCTGTAAGACTGGCCTACTGAAACTTTGCCAGAGATAATCTTTTCAATCTCTTCTTTTCTAAATTCTTTGTCTGGGGCTAGGGAGATGTGGTGGTAATCGAAATTTTCTTTGATTTCTTTGTGCTCTTTAGATTCAAAATCAATTTCATTTTCTCTTCTTAGGTCTATAATTGTAGAGATTTTCATATCTTTTAGGTCATTTATATCAGAATCTGCCACATCATCTAGGTTAGCAGCCCTATAATATTCGTGCCGTTTTGTAGAATGCTTGTCTAAGGTTGGAATCCCACCCAGGTCTCTTGCGTTTTGCACATTATCCATGTTTATTCTTTTTAAATATTTCATCTTACCACTTATCCTTTTCTCTATGTCTTTTGATCAGTATATAATCATCGTCTTTCATTCTTTCATACATTTTTTCAACCATATAAACTGACCTATGCTGGCCGCCTGTACAGCCAAAGGCGATGGTTAATATATTTTTTCCTTGATTGGCATAGGAAGCAAGTAGAGATTTGATCAGGTCGTAGACCTTATTTTCAAAATCATTTATTATTTCATATTGATTCAAATATTCTTCTAGCCTTGAATCTGTTCCATTTAGAGGTTTAAGCTCTTCTACATAAAATGGGTTTGGGACAAATCTCATATCAAAAACAAAGTCAAAATCGGAGCTTATACCATATTTATATCCGAATGATATAAGATTTATTATCATATTGGAAGTCTTATCGCTACTAGATTCAATAACCTGTCTTAGGTCAGCAATTTTGTAGTTTGTCGTATCTATAAGCTTATCAGATATAGATTTTATCTGACTTAAAAATTTCTTCTCTTTCTCAATCCCATCAGTTACATTGCCATATTCTCCAAGTGGATGAGGCCTTCTAAGTTCGTTATATCTTTTTTGTATAATATCATCATTGCAATAGATAAAGATAATTTCAGTATCTTTGTTTTTCTCTTTTAGACTCTTTAAGGATTTATAAATATCATTATCTATAGAAAATGACCTGAAATCTATGACTACAGCCATTTTTTCTATAGGTTTGTCTTGCAAATTATTTAATTCTATAAATTTCTCCACAAGGTATGGTGGAGTATTATCCATTGCGTAATATCCTAAATCTTCGTAGGCCCTAAGGGCTGTGGTTTTACCTGAACCTGAAAGACCTGTAATTATCTTTAATTTCATCTATAGATCTCCGACTAACTTTACTTCTCGCTCTAAAACAAAACCTGTTTTTTCTTTGACAATTTCAGATACATGATTGATAAATCTAAGCATATCAGCACAAGATGCCTTATCTGTATTTATGATAAATCCACAGTGTTTCTCGCTTACTTGGCAATCTCCTTCTCTAAAGCCTCTAAGCCCGCAATCATCAATTAGTTTTGAAGCATAAGATCCCTCTGGTCTTTTGAAGGTAGAACCAGCTGATTTCCTATCAAGGGGTTGCTTACTTTCTCTCCTGTTTTTAAAATCAAGATACCTTTCCATAACCAAGTCCTTGTCGTCTTTTTTTAGTTTAAATTTGCAGGATGCAACAATTAGGTCCTCATCGAATATTCTTGAGTGTCTGTAGGAGAAGTTCATATCTTCGTTTTTGAAAGTATAAAGCTTACCCTCAAAGTCAAAAGCCTTTATCTCCACTGCAACATCTTTTATCTCACCGCCATAGGCACCAGCGTTCATCGCAACTCCGCCACCTACAGATCCAGGTATTCCTGATAGTTCTTCCATACCAGAAAGTCCCCTGTCAATTCCAGCAAGGCTTGCATCTGTTAGTGATGTACCTGCAAGGGCTGTAAGGTATTGTCCATCAACTTCTATCTTATCAAAATTATCAGCTAGGACAATTACGCATTCCCTAAGTCCCTTATCAGAGATTAGAAGGTTTGACCCTTTGCCCATTACAAAAGTTTTGATATTATTTTCATGATTAAATTTTAAAATGTTTTGTAATTCATCGATTGTAGTTGGTCTTGCTAGTACATCAGCGAGACCCCCTATTCCAAATGTTGTAAAATCTTTTAGGTCAATATCAAAATCGATTTGACCGAAATTTTTATCTAAATAAAGAGATTTATAATCCATTTTTTCTCCTTTGTGTCTTTTATCATAATTACTATACCATTTTGAAAAAGAATCTCTCTTAAAAACTTGCCTAAAAAATTTGTAATTTTTATAAAACTTTGGTAGAATAATAAAGATGAATAAGGAGGAGGTGTAAATATGGCAAGAGCATGCGATATATGTGGCAAAGGTACAGCAAGTGGTAAGTCTGTAACATTCTCACATAGACAAATTAACAGAACTTTTAAAGCAAACGTGCACAAAATAAAAGCTGTTGTTGATGGCACTCCAAAAACTATTAACGCTTGTACAAAATGTATTAAAAGTGGAAAAGTAGAAAAAGCTTAAGCTTTTTTAGTTTAGTACTAAATTAAAAATTTTTAAACTGGCCGAATGGTCAGTTTTTTAATTCCAGAAAAATAGCAGGTAGATGATTTTTGTCATCTACCTGCTATTGTTTTATTCGTATTCTTTAAATATTTCGTGGTAGAGATTAATCTGTTCCTTTATATCCTTACCGAATATATCAGATCCTGACACAATCTCATCAACTCCTAGGTCTAGGACCTCTCTTACATTCTCTGTCTTGATTCCTCCATCCACTTGGATTTTGATATCAAGATTATTTTTATCTATATATTCCCTATATAGGGCCATAGTCTCTTTTGTTTCTTCCATGAACTTTTGCCCACCAAATCCAGGCTTTACACTCATAACCAAAATCAAATCAATTTGGTCAAAGTATTCTAAAAGCTCTTTTGGATCTGTTTCAGGTTTAAATGTCAAGCCCACTTCCATCCCTGCTTTTTTTATAGCAGATAAGGTTTCTCTTAGGTCCTTGCACGCCTCGTAGTGGACAGTAATCCTATCAGATCCTGCCTTTTTGAAATCTTCTATATACCTAATTGGCTCTTCTATCATAAGGTGAGTATCGAAAAAGTAATCATTTCTATCTCTTATATCTGATATCACCTTAAAAGCAAAGGAGATATTTGGTACAAATATACCATCCATGACATCTATATGAAGAAGTTCAAGTCCAGTACCCTTGGTCTCGTCTAAATCTTTTTGTAAATTTGCGAAATTTGCTGAAAGAATTGATGGCGATAATTTTACCATTTATTTAGTCTCCTTTGTTTTAGTTCTTCAAATAATTGGATATAATTTTTGTATCTCGTTTCTGAAATTATACCCTTTTCTAGTTCTTCTTTGACCCTACAATCAGGTTCGTTGATATGGTTGCAATCTTTAAACTTGCAGTCCCTATTTCTAAATTCTACGAAAGTGTTTTTTAGTTCATTTTCATCTTCTAAAAAATCTAGGTCAAAGGAATCAAAGCCTGGCGTGTCAAATAGGAAAGTATCCTCGCTTAGCCTAAAAATTTCTGTATGGCGGGTGGTATTTTTTCCTCGTTTTGATTTCTCACTTATAGATCCTATCTCTATTTGCCTATCAATTAAGTTTGATAAGAAGGTTGATTTGCCAACACCTGATGCCCCTGATACTGCAGAAGTCTTTCCTTTTAGGATCTTATCCACCCTATCTTTTGGAAAATCATTGTAGTTATCTATAAGAAGAATTTCATAGCCAATATTTTTGTAAGTTGCCGCTAGTTTTTCAATTTTTTCGTCACTTGCTAGGTCAATTTTACTTATAATTATAACAACTTCTATGTCCAAATACTCGCACATGGCTAAGTATTTATCAAGGTTGAAAAGATTAAGTGGCGGATCATTTATAGTAACAAAGACCAACAGTTGGTCGATATTTGCTATATTTGGTCTTTTGATTGTGTTTTTTCTTGGAAGAAGTTTTGTTATATAGGCCTTATTGTCTTCTAATATGTCTATCCCAACATTATCTCCAACTAGGGGTTTTTTATCTCTTACCCTAAAATTCCCCCTAGCCTTGGCCATATATACTTTTTCCTTTGTATCTACATAATAAATTTCTTTTTGGCTTTTAATTATTTTTGCAATCATTAGTTAACCTGATATACTCCATAAGATTCGTCATCGACTTGGACTTCAACACTTGTACCTGATGTAGATATAAATTTTAGAACTAAGATTCCTTCTTCGTTTAGGTCGGTTTTTGTGTGGTAGTCGTTGTATAGTAGGTCTGTTTGTTGGCCATTTTGATCGACTTTGTATACTTTTACGTTGAAGTTTTCGTTTTCACTTGCTACATTTAGCCTAATTTCAACTTCTCTATCTGGGGAAGGCTCTTTTTCTTTTTCTTCTTCTCCTAGAGAAATTACAAAGTCAATAGCTGAATCTTCTGCAACTTCAGTACCTGATCCTATAGACTGGCTCATTACAAGACCTTTTTGAGTGTCAGTTGAGTATTGGTAGTCAACATTTCTTACCCTTAAACTATTATTTCTTGCTGCATTTATGGCATCTTGTTCAGACATACCTATATAGTTTCCAACCTTTACAATTTCTGTAGTATCTTCCTTGCCTACAGATATTACTAAATTGACTTCTGTACCAGCCTGTACTGATGTGTTTGATGAAGGAACTTGTCTTATTACCAGATCTTTTTCGACTGAGTTTGAATAATCCGTAGATGTGGTACCTAGCTTTAGGCCCACTTCTTTTAGGGTTTCTTCTGCTTGGCTTAGGTTCATATTCTTAAGTTCAGGCACCCTAACTTCTCTACCGGAAGATATTACAAGGTTTACTATAGTACCTTTTTTGGCCTTGGTGGATGCTTCTGGATCTTGGCTCATAACCTTGCCCTTTTCGTACTCATCACTTTCTGCGTTTCTCGAAATATTTGCTCTAAAACCTCTTCTTTCAAGCTGACTTACCGCTTGTTCTTCAGTTAAATTTACAACTGTTGGTATTTCTATTTCGTCAGAATTCATCCTATTACTAAAGAAATAAACTGATGCAACCAAGATAAAAGCTAGGAAAGCCAAAGGCCAAATTTTTATTGGATTTTTCTTTTTCTTATTTTTGATTTTTTTTTCACCAGCTGATACATAGACTGATTCTTTTTCGTCTTCATAGTCATCATGGATGACTTCTTTTTCTTTTTTTGGTACAACTATAGGAATTCTTGCTGTATCTTCAAAGCTTTCTTCGCCTCTAACTAAGGTTTCATCGTCTAGGGCTTCTATGAGCTCTGTTGCGTTTTGGAATCTCTCAGTTGGATCTTTTTTAAGTAGCTTCATAATTATATAATTAAGATGTTTTGAAAGATTTGGATTTAATTCCCTTGGAGGAACTGGATCATCCTGGATATGCATCACCGCTATACCTACAGAATTATCTGCATCAAAAGGCACCTTACCTGTTGCCATTTCATACATGACTGCCCCAAGAGAATAAAGATCAGATTTTAAATCAACAATCTTACCCTTGGCTTGTTCAGGGGAAATATAGTGGACTGTACCTAGGATTGAACTTGTATAAGTTATGGTGGCATTTGAAGATACTCTTGCTATACCAAAGTCTGTTACCTTGCAAAGTCCAAATTTATCTATCAAAATATTTTGTGGTTTGATATCCCTGTGAACTATGCCAGAATCATGGGCTGATTTTAAGGCTTGGGCAATTTGTGTTGAATAATCAATTATATCATGATTTTCAAGGACCTTTTCACGATCTATAAGATCTTTTAAGGTCTCACCTTCTACATATTCCATAACTATGTATTGGATTAGTTTGCCATTTAGCATATCTTTTCCAATATCGTATACATTTACAATATTTACATGGGATAGTCTTGCCGCTGATTGGGCTTCATTTTCAAATTTTTTAGCAAATTCATCATCTTCGGCGTATTGGTCTTTTAAAACCTTTATAGCAACAAACCTACCTAATAGTCTGTCCTTGGCCTTGTAGACCTTGGCCATACCTCCTACGCCTATTTCTTTTATAATCTCATATCTATTATCTAATAGTATCGTATCCATAACAACCTCTTATAGTAAAATTGTGGTCACAGTAATATTATCCCTACCACCATGATTTATGGCTTCTTCTATAAGCCTGGTAGAAATCTGATAGGGATCTGACTGATCTTTTACTATTTCTTCTATCTTTTCATCTGTCAATTCATTTGTTAAACCGTCGGTAACCATAAGGACAATATCACCCTTATCCATATCCAGAGTCTTACTTTCTGGCACAATGTTAATTTCAGTACCTACAGCCCTTGTGATTGCAGATTTATTTATAAAGTTATCTGCCTCATCTTGGGTAATTGAACCACTATCTAAAAGATCATTTACCAAGGAATGGTCGCGTGTTAAAAGTTCTAGGTGATTGTTTCTGTAAATATAAGCCCTAGAATCCCCTAAGTGGGTTAGGTGGTAGACCTTATTTTTATTATCAATGCATAGGCAAACTACGGTTGTGCCCATCTTGATATCTTCTTCTTTTTGCGATAGTTTATATATTTCTTCATTGGCAAAAAATATAGCCTCTTCAAGAAGTTTAGTATAGGAATCATAAGAACTTATATCTGCCTTTTTTATATATTCTATAAAAAGATTTACGGCAAGCTTGCTTGCTAGATCACCCTTACTATGACCTCCCATTCCATCTGCTACTATAAAAAAATCTAAGTCTCCTTGGCTAATATTAGAAAAGGAATCTTCATTTTCTTTTCTAATTTTGCCAATATTTGTAATCGTACTAAATTTCATCCTTACCTCGCATAATTATTTCTAAGCTGACCGCATGAGGCATCTATATCTTGCCCCATGGACCTTCTTATTGTTGCGTTTAGGCCTCTTCTTGTTAGTCTTTCTTTAAAGTCCTCAAGGACTCTAGCACCTGGTTTTTTGTGATCAAATTCCTCGATTGGATTTAGGGGAATAAGATTGATATGAACATTTTTACCAAAAAGTAGACCGTGGAGATTTTCCACATCTTCATTTAAATTATTTACCTTATCAATTACCACATATTCAAAAGAAACCCTGCGGCCAGTTTTATCAAAATAATAATCTGTTGCTTCAATTAAAGATTTTATAGCATATCTTTTGGCAACTGGCATATATTGGGCACGTTTTTTATCGTCCGCATAGTGTAGACTTACGGCTAAATTTACGTCAAGACCAGTATCTGCAAGTTCTTTTATCTTTGGACTAAGACCTGATGTAGAAAGTGTTATAGACCTATGCGATAGATTTCTACCCTTTGGGTCTGTTATTACTTCTATAAATTTTTTGATATTTGAAAAATTATCTAAAGGCTCACCAATTCCCATTATTACAATGTTTGAAATAGGTTCATTTAACCTTTCTAAGAGGTAAACTTGTTCTATAAGCTCTGATACAGTCATATTTCTTGTAAGTCCCTTTTTGGTAGATGCGCAAAAAGTACATCCCATCCTACAACCAACTTGGCTTGAAATACAGATTGTAGACCTATTATTGTAGTCCATGTAAACAGCTTCTACTATATTTTTATCATCTAGTTCTAGTAGGTATTTTTTTGTAGAATCTACTTTTGACTCGTAAGTTTTTAAGACTTTTAGACCATCAATCTTAAAGTCCTTCTTAAGCTCTTCTCTCATAGCCAGGGGTAGGTCTGTCATCTGATCGAAGTCATTTAACCTATTTATATGCAGGGACCTAAAGATTTGCTTGGCCCTAAATTTTTGGTAGGACTTTTCCTTAAATAATTCTTCAATTTCTTCTATAGTTTTATCGTTTATACTAATCATTTATCTTCCTAAATTTGCTGATGAAAAATCCATCAGTCATATCTTCAAAGCTTTTATATTCAATAAAGTCTTTTCCATCGATTTTTATATGTTCTAGTTCTTTTATATCTAAAAGATATTTAAAATTATCCCTATTTTCTAAAGGTCCTATTGTACATGTAGAGTAAACTAGAAAACCGCCTGGCTTTAGGTATTTTATGGCCTGGTTAAGTATTTCTTTTTGAAGCTTAGCTAATCTTACAATCGTTTCCTTGTCTCTATTATATCTTATTTCTGGCTTTCTTCCTACCACTCCAAGTCCGGAACAAGGAGCATCTACCATAACATAGTCAAATTCATTTGAAAACTCTTCTACAAATGTTGATGCATCATAGTTTGTTAGGCTTATATTTCTTAGACCTAATCTTTCTATATTTTCATATATTAGGTCGTTTTTAGACTCAGATATATCATTTGCGATAATTTCTGACTCGTTTTCCGTCCATTCACCTAGATAAGAAGTTTTTGTACCTGGCGCTGCACATAAATCTAAAATCTTTGTTCCCTTTTTAGGATTTAAGATCTCTACAGCTTTCATTGAAGACTCTTGCTGGATGGTAAAGTAGCCATCCTTAAAAAGTAAGCTATCAGCAAGTCCAGATGGGTTTTCTACAATTATGCTATTTTTAGAAATACTTCCTTCTTTTACTTGAAAATTTTCATTTATTAATTGAGAAATAAGATCATCTTTATTGGTTTTTAGCCTATTAATCCTGATACTTATATCTTTTATCCTATTTGCATCTCTTAGGTAGGCCTTGGTATATTCCATCCCATAAAAATCATAGATGTAGCGAGTAATCTCTTCTGGAAATGAATACCTAATCGAAAGACTTTTAACATCATCAGTTTCATAGATGGTAGAAACTTCTTTCTCATCCCTTATGAAATTCCTTAAAATTGCGTTTACAAAGCCAGCTGACCTCTTGTTTTTTTCCTTAGTTAAATCGACCAAATTATCTACTGTGGCATAATCCTTTGTTTCTAAAAAGTGTATATTATATATTCCTATTTCAAGGATTATAAGCACATTTTTGTGGATTTTTTTAAGCCTGATATCAGAAAGTTTTCTTATCATATAGTCTATATAGATTTTGTTTTCTAAAACCCCGTAGAC
>JBHWRC010000100.1:0-71178 GCA_043426375.1 Anaerococcus sp. | reverse complement strand
GATAAGATAAAAAAGGGACTTTTCTATACCAACGATAAGCTGCCTCTTCCAGGAGAACTTAGGCAGAGGCTTTATAATAAAAATGCCTTTTCAGTATCAGAAATCGAGACCTACTCGGCCTGCCCTTACAAGCACTTCATTGCTTACGGCCTTAGACCAGATGTGGACAAGGTCTTTGACCTTGATGCCCTTGATATTGGAAATATTGTCCACAAGTCTTTTGAGGACTTATCAAGACTAATTAAGGAAGAAAATTTAGAAAACCTGACAAGTGATAAATTAAATGAGCTTCTAGATAAAAATTTCAAAGAGGGTATAGATTTAAATTTAGATGAGGCTAGAAAAACAAATCCAAAAAACAAATATATCCTAAAAAACATCAACCAAGCTGCCAAAAGAAATGCCAAAGAGATTGTAAACCAGCTTGAAAAAGGTGAATTTAGCCTATCTAATTTCGAGGAAGACTTTGATAAAAACGGACTCTTTAAGCCTGTTTATGTAGATGATAAAAATTATCTAAGAGGCAGGATTGACAGGATAGATAGGGCAGGAAATCTTCTTAGGGTCATAGATTATAAGACTGGAAATAAGGCCTTTAACCTACTTAGTATCCTAAATGGCAAGGACCTCCAGCTTATTGTCTATTTGATTGCAATTGACGATGATCCTCAAAATTACGAGCCAATCGGTGCCTTTTATATCTCTCTAAGTGACGAAATAGAAAGTATAAAAGATTCTATTACAGATGAGAAAAAAATAGAAAGCATGCTTGATAAAAAATTTGCCCTAGATGGCCTCCTAATAGATAGGGACGGGAGGGCTCTTAGCCTTATGGATAGGGATTCAAATGGTAAAACTTCCTCAATTGTAAGACGTAGGACTAATTATAAGATAGATGAAAAAGACTTCAAAAACCTATCTAAATTTGTAAAAACTTTTGTCAAAGACATCATAAAAGATATCAAGAACGGCAAGATTGACCTAGCTCCCCTAAGGGAGAATAAGTCTTATTCTGCCTGCACATTCTGCGACTATAAGGGGATTTGTAAATTTGACAAGACTATTGATACTAAAAGGTTTAGAGACTTTGATAATAGCTTAAGCCTCAAAGACTTGGAGGATAGTAATGACTGACTTAAGGCTAACAGACGGGCAGAGGGCTGCCATTAATGAGAAAGATAAAAATATAATAGTATCTGCAGCGGCAGGTTCAGGCAAAACTATGGTCCTTGTAAATAGGGTAATCAGGATAATGCTTGAGGAAAATGTTGATATTGACAAAATGATCATAGTAACCTTTACTAACAAAAGCGCCCAAGATATGAAGGATAAGATTAGAAAAGCCCTTGAAGAAAGAGAAGGCGAGATGAATCCGGCTTTCATAAAAAGGCAGATGAAGCTTCTAAAACAAGCTCAAATTAAGACCCTCCACTCATTTTGTTCTGATATGCTAAGGGAAAATTTCTACTATATTGATAATCTTAGCCCAAATTTCAAGATAATGCCTGATTCTACAGGCAAAATCTACAAGGCCGATGCAATTGATGAGGTATTTGAAAGAGAATACGAAAAAATGGACGATTCTTTTGTCTACTTCCTCCAGAATTTTGCAGGAGAAAAATCAGATGCTAAGGCAAAAGAGATTATTTTATTAACCTACGAAAAAATCGTAGGGATGATTGATGGCCTTGACTGGCTAAAACAAGCTATCGACAAAGGGCCAAGGCTTGATTTATTTAAGACTTACCTAAAGGAAGGTCTTGATAAAATCTTAAAGGAAATCGAAGATTTGGGTCTTAGGCTAAATCCAATCCTGCCTGCATCTGCAGTTAACCTTATAGCAAGTGATTATGAAGTTATTTTAAATATGAGAGAAAGTCTAAGCTCCCTGGATGACTTTAATATTGCCTCAAAGAACAAAAAGTATCCTACCTTTGCAGCAAAAATTAAAAAAGAAATTGACGATGAGGACTTAGTTAGTGAGATTGATAGGAAAAGGAAAGCCTATAAGGCTGATGTTGATAAAATCATAGGACTTGCAACTAATACAGATTCTAAGGCCCTTGACTTTATAAGAGTTAGGGAAGAGATTCTTTTTGCTAAGATTTATGAGCTTACAAAAGATTTTAAGGAAACTTATGATAAGAAAAAATCAGCCAAAGATTATCTAGATTTTAACGATTTAGAGCAAGTTTTTATCAAACTACTTAAAAACGATACAGCCAGGGAAAAATTAAGGCAAAAATATAAGTATATTTTCTTTGATGAATATCAAGATTCAAACGAGATACAAAATTATATAGTAGATAAGCTTAAATCTGATAGGAACCTGTTTTTTGTAGGTGACGTAAAGCAGTCAATCTACGGATTTAGGAGGGCAGAGCCTAGTTTATTTATAGCAAAACTTGATTCTTATGAAAAAGATTCAGACTCAATGAGGATAAACCTAAACGAAAACTTTAGGACTGATAAGCTTATACTTGATTTTAATAACTATATTTTTGATAGGCTTATGACAAAAGACATGGCAGATATAGACTACAAAGATGGGGGCCACAGACTAAATTACGGCAAAAGCGAAGAAGACTTGACTAAAGACGCCAGGGCTTGCGTCAAAGTCCTAGATCCAAGTGTAAAAGAAGAAGTCTACATCCAAAGCCTTATAAAAGATTTAGTCAAAGAGGGATATAAGTTCAGCGATATAGCGATTCTCTTAAGGAATGGGACTGAGTCTTATAAGTACGAAGAGGCCTTCAAAAAGGCAGATATTCCCTATTTCAATGATATTTCAAAGGTATCTACCCAAGCAAGCGAGGTTGGATTTTTTATAAATATGCTAAAATACCTCACAAATCCCAACGACGATTTGGTTTTGATGGCTGTATTAAGGTCTGTAATCTTTGATATAGATGAAGAAGATCTGGCAAAAATCAAGTTATCTTCAGCATCATATAAGTTTTATGAAGCATTTGAAGAATACGACAAGGATGACGACCTAACCTCTAAAATCGCTGACTTTAAGGCCTTGATAGGTGATCTTAAGGATAAGCTTGCAATTTTAAACCTCTATGACTTTGCAAATTACCTTTTTGAAAAATCTGGTCTTTATGATTTTCTACTCGCAAGAGATTTATCTCAAGATAGGATAAATAATATCGACTCTATAATAGAGATGATGGCAGAATACGATAGGTCAAACGACAATGGACTTTATGGTTTTGTTAGCTTTTTTGAAAACCTAGAAAAAACCAGATCTGATTCTATCACTCCAACCAGGGACCTGGCCGAAGGTGAAGATTTGGTTAGGATAATGACAGTCCATAAGTCTAAAGGATTAGAATTTAAGGTCGTAATCCTTGCCGGCACTGATAAGAGATTTAACAATAGGACAGACCCGATAGTCTTCGACGAGGAGATTGGTCTAGGCATAGATGTGGCTGATTATGAGAGAAAGCTTAGAATTTCAAGTATAAACCGCAAGCTTATAAACGAAAAAAAGTCTATAAATGATAAAAAAGAAGAGATGAGAATCCTCTATGTTGCCCTAACCAGGGCCGAAGAAAGGCTTTATATAACAGGCAACTTCGATAGGACTTCTTCTAGTATGGAAAAAATCTACCAAAATCCTAATTATCTGGATATGACAAGCCACTTAGATTGGATCCTAGCTATTTTATCTGAAGATAATATCTCAACTGAGTTTTTTAAGGGAATCAAGATAAAATCTGATTTTGACAAAAGAATTAGCTTAGAATTTATAGAAAATATCGACGAAATTGATGTAAAATACAATGAAAGTCTAGTTGATTTATTAAATGATAAGGCAGATTCTCATAGGTTGAGTCAAATAAAAGAAAGTTTAGATTTTACTTATAAGGGCAAGGCTCAAATAGGCCAAACCCTCAAAAAATCTGTAACAGAGCTTGCCAAAGATTTCAATAAGGAAAGCGAAGGCTATCAGACCTTCGATGTAGAAGGAGTTAGGGGCAATATTTCCTTTAAGAAACCAGGCTTTTTGGAAGAAGAAAAAACCTACGACCCAACCGAAAAAGGTAGCCTAATCCATAAGGTTTTCCAAAAGCTTCCTATGAAGGTCTATGACGAAAAAACTTTAAAATTAGAGCTTGATAGGCTAATAGATAAGAAAATATTTGACAAAGCTATCTTAGACCTTGTTGAAATTGACAAGCTCTTAAATTTCTACCAAAAAGATATGGTCAAAAGCTTAATAGAGGAAAATATCCCAAAAAGAAGCGAGGAATCTTTCCTAATGACCTATGATGGTTATTATGTGAATGGACAGATTGACCTGATATTTGAAAAGGAAGACGAGATAATTCTGATAGATTTTAAGACCGACAGGATAAAAAGAGATGATGTATACTCTATGCAGCTTAGAATTTACAAAAAAGCCATAGAAGAGGCCCTTGGCAAGAAGGTAAGTAAGTCTTTAATTTATTGGTACAATTTTAAGGAATTTCAGGAAATATAATAATAAAAACTAGGATGAGCAAAGTCAATCCTAGTTTTTTTAATAAAATCCACCATTTATATCAATTATGGCCCCTGTAATGTATGAAGCCTCATCTGAGATCAAAAAAGCTATCAGATCTGCAATTTCTTTTGGATCTGCAAAGCGACCCATACCAATATCTTCTCTTATAAGGTCAAGCTCCCTTTCGCTAAAGTCTTCTTTCATCATATCAGTAAGGACAACACCAGGGGCGATGGCATTGACCCTAATATTAGATGGAGCAAGCTCTTTTGAAAGGGCTTTTGTGTATGAATTAATAGCACCCTTACTTGCAGAATAGGCAGCTTCAAGGGCAGCGCCCTCATTTCCCCAGATTGATGACATATTTATAATAACCCCGTCTTTCTTAGAAAGCATTGGCTCTATGGCTCTCTTGGTAGTCAGAAATACTGAATTAAGATTGGTATTTATAATGTCTTGCCATTTGTCAAAGGCCATATCCTGGACAAGACCAACATAGGACTTCCCTGCATTATTAATTAGGATATCAACAGGCCCGAAGTTTTTTTCGATTGTAGAAAATAAATAGCAAACCTCGTCTTCCTTTGATACATCAGCCTTAATGGCAAGGGACATTGGATTTATTTTTCTAATTTCATCAAGGAGGGCCAGGGCCTCATCTTTTGAATTGTTATAATTTATTACGATTTCATAGTCTTTGGCAAGTCTTCTAGAGATTGCAGCCCCAATTCCCCTAGAAGAGCCAGTTATTAGTACAGTTTTCATAAGAATATTATAACATAATTAGCTAAAAAGGGTATAAATAATAATAAATAATTATTTTAGGAGGGAAAATGGAAGACGGCAGTTTGTGGCCGAATATCTTACTTATAGTGGCACTTACAGCTGTGAATGCTTTTTTTGCATCGGCTGAAATGGCGATGGTATCGGCAAATTCAAATAAAATAAAAGAATTGAGTGAAAATGGTGATAAGAGGGCAGAGATACTCTTGCATATATCGAAAGATCAAACCAGGTTTTTATCTACTATCCAGGTAGCAATCACACTTGCGGGATTTTTCTCATCAGGATCTGCTGCAACAAGCTTTTCTAAACCTATAGGAGAGTTTTTGGCAAAATATAATATTCCTTACGGAGATACCATATCCTTTATACTTATTACTATAGTATTATCTTATATCACGCTTGTGTTTGGTGAACTAGTACCTAAGAGGATTGCCCTAGGCAACTCGGAGAAGGTAGCCTTATCTTCTGCTAAAGTCATAGCCTTTAGCTCTAAGATTTTTAAGCCTTTTGTCAAGCTTTTGTCCATATCTACTGTTGGTGTTTTGAAGCTTACTGGCAATTATTCTGAAAAAGTAGAAGAAAAAATTTCAGAAGAAGAACTAAAGAGCTATATTAGAGTTTCGAGCGAGCAAGGAGTTATTAATACTACCGGTGAAGAGATGATAGTTAATATCATGGAATTTGATGACACTTTGGCTGAAGAAATAATGACACCTAGAACATCAATCTATATGATTGATTATGATGAATTTGACGAGACTAAAATTAATGAAATTCTTAGAGAGGGCTATTCAAGAATTCCTGTGTATAAAGAGAATCTTGATAAGATTGTGGGAATTATTAATGTGAAAGATTTGTTTAAAGAATATGCTGCCAATGATTATAAAGCAATTGACCTTGATAAGTGTATTATGGATGCATATTTTGTCCCTGAAACAAAAAAGATAGATGTCTTACTTAGAGAGTTTCAGAAGAGAAAAACCTATATAGCCATGCTGATTGATGAGTATGGTGGGTTTTCTGGAATGGTGACTATGGAAGATATAGTTGAAGAAATAGTCGGCGAGATAGAAGATGAGTATGATCAAAACGAGTCTCTCATCAGAAAAATAACTGATAATGAATATATTGTTGAAGGCTCTATGGATATTGATGATGTAAATAGTGAAATTGGTACATTTTTATACTCCAATAATCACGAGACAGTATCAGGGCTTTTGATTGAGAATCTGGAATTTATTCCTGAAGATGACTTAAAAGAACAATTAAGAGTTAAAACTTGCGGTTGTATTTTTACAATTTTGTCTGTATCAAATAGAATAATAGAAAGAGCTTCGATCAAGGTTATAAGAGAAGAACAAGATGAAGCCAAGAGGATGTATAAGAAATATAAATCTTAAGGAGAAGCGATGAAATTTTTTGAGTTAAATAATGAAATAAAAGTGCCAGCTATTGGTTTTGGCACCTACAAGATTACTGAAGAAGCTGATATGGAAGCTGCTATAGGGGCTGCTTTTGAAGAAGGATATAGGTATTTTGATACTGCAAAATTTTATGAAAATGAAAAGATTTTGGGAAAATATCTCAAACAAACTAGCCTAAAGAGGGAAGACTATCAAGTTGCCACCAAGGTTTGGCCTTCCTATTTTGATAAAGATATGTGCAAGAGAAGTATTGATGAGTCTTTAGCATACCTTGATATTGGCTATATAGACTTTATCCTCCTACATTGGTATGGGGAAGGTTTTAAAGAGGCTTGGGAGGTTTTTAGGGATTACAAAGACCAGGGCCTAGTAAAATCTCTTGGGGTATGTAACTTTATGCCAGGACAGATGAAAGAACTCCTAGATTTAGGTGAAGTCCCAGTTTTAGACCAACTTGAAAGCCATCTTTACCTGCAAGATGAAAAGACCCACGAATTTCTTAAGGAAAAAAAGATTCTTCACCAGGCATGGGGGCCGCTATCTCAGGGCAGATCAAACCTTCTTGAGGAAAAAATCCTTAAGGAAATAGGGGATAAGTACGGAAAAACTCCTGCTCAGATTGCCCTAAAATGGAATGTAGACAGGGGGACAATGGTAATTGTAAAATCATCAAATCCATCAAGGATTAGGGAAAATATTTCTATTTTTGATTTTGACCTTGATGATTCTGATAGACTTGCCTTAAGAGGGCTTGATAAAAACACAAGATTTTCTAATGATCCAGAAAATGATGAATGGCTTGACCAAATTAGAAGAGGATAAAAAAATCCAAGGACCAATTTTTAGCATGGTCCTTGGATTTTTGTTCTTATGAGTATTTTTTGGCAAATTCTATATATGCCTTTGCAGCTTTTTCTATAAAGTCCTTTGTCTCACTTACTAGTTTTCCATCTTCATCAAAGTAGTTTTGAATACTTGCAAGGTAGACTTCTGGTTGGTTTAGGGTGATTAGGTTTATAAAGCCAAAGCTTTGTCTTAGGGCGTGGTTACCCATCATAGCTCCTGATTGGCCAATAGACGCAGAGAAAATTGCAGCAATTTTGCCTGACCAGACATTGCCTTCAGGGCCACGGCTTGCTATATCTAGGGCATTTTTAAGGGCAGGGGCTACTCCACGGTTGTATTCTGGAGTGAAAAAGATAAAGCCGTCGTATTTTTTAATCTCTTCTCTAAATCTTGTGTATTCTTCTCTTGGGGAATCTCCGTCTTCGTCTTCGTTATAGAATGGAAGGTAGGAAATATCTATAAATTCAGCCTCATGTCCTTCTCTTATTACCTTTTGTACAATTTCTGCTATTTTTTTATTAAATGATTCTTTTCTAAGTGAACCTACTATTAATCCTATTTTCATTTTTTTCTCCTTAATCTTCAAATTCTAATTCTTCTCTTATAAAGTTACCTGTCTTCAAATCTTCAAAGGCTTGGTCTAGCTCTTTTTCAGTATTCATTACAATTGGACCTGCCCAGGCAACTGGCTCTTTTAACTCTTTTGTTGATATAAAAAGCACTTGGGCAAAGTCATCTGTATTTTTGATTGTAAGAGTATTACCTTTTGTAAGCATTGCTGCGGTTTTTTCTGTAATTTCTCTACCTTCAATTGTGATATTACCTAGTAAGGTAAAGACCATAACCGAGTTATCTTCCTCGATTTCTAAAGTAATTTCACCCTCTGGATCTAGGTGAATATCGTAATAATCTAGTGGTAGATGATTTCCCCTAAAACCTTCGTGATCTTTAAAAGATCCAGCCAAGAGTCGAATTTTGCCGCAGTCAAAGTCGATTTCTTTGATGGATTCTTTCCTAACAGCGTGGTAATAAGGTTTGGAAAATTTATCGGCCTTTGGTAAATTTAGCCAAAGCTGGACCCCAAGCAGCCTTTCTACAGCAGGGACTTCTTCTTCGTGCAAAATACCGCTACCTGCATTCATCCACTGGACTTCGCCGTCTGTTATTGTATCTTCATTTCCTAAAGTATCCTTATGGACCATCTTGCCGCTGGATAAATAAGAAATCGTCTCAATTCCCCTGTGAGGATGTAGAGGGAAACCAGCTGTGTAATCGTTGGGATTTTCGCTATCAAAGGAATCAAGCATCAAAATCGGGTCAAATTCTTCGACAGTTTCTCTGCCGAGAACCCTAGTTAGCTTAACTCCAGCCCCGTCCTTGGTTTCGAAGCCTTTAACAAGACTTCTAACTTCTCTTTTAGACATTCTTACCTCCTAATTTTTTTAGAATATTCACTAGGTTTTCTTTTTCGTAACTGTCAAGTATTTCCATGTAGTCATTAATCATATTTTCATTTTCTGGGACGATTTTAGCTATTACATCTCTTCCGATATCAGTAAGGGAGAGGATGCAGATTCTCTTATCGTTTGGATTTGATTCTCTTTTTATATAGCCCCTCTTTTCTAGATTCGATACTACAAGAGAGATGGTTCCTACACTTGAAAGAATGGCATCCCTTACTTCACTTATGGATAGCTTTCCCTTTGAATAAAGGACTTCTAGGACCATAAACTGACTAAAACTTAGCCCGTACTTACTTGCAATTTTTAGCGTCCTACTATCAAGGTCTTTGGCATTTTTGTGAAGGCCTATAACGATTTTTAAGTTTTTACTTTGCATATGACCTCCCTTATTTATATCTACATAGATATATCTAACTAGTTATATTATACCCTTGTTTTTTTATTGTAAAGCTTTATTATTTATTTTTTACAAATAGCTGTTTTTTATATAAAATTTGCTAAAAAAAGAAAACGTCCCTAATAATCAGATTATTGGTAAATTTCATCCTAATTTAGCTATAATATCTTGTAACTTACGGAAAATATAATTTTGATTCAGGGACGTTTGTATTCATAATTTTAATTTAGTCGACAAATTTTTGGGCAAATTCTACAAAATCATCGCAGGCGTTTTTGATAAAAGGTCTTGTTGCTTCAACAAGTTTGCCGTCCTTATCGAATAATTCGTTTATTTTTGCTAGGTATACTTCTGGCTTGCTAGGGGAGATTAGGTTTACACAATTAAATGATTGTCTAAGGGCTAGATTTGATGAAACACCGCCCATTGTTCCAATTGTGGAGCTAAAAACTGTTGCAGGTTTTCCTGTCCATAGATTGCCTTCTGGCCCACGAGAACCTATGTCTATTGCATTTTTAAGGACTGGGGCAAGTGACCTGTTGTACTCTGGTGTGATAAAAATAAAACCGTCACATTTTTTGATATCTTCCCTTAGTCTTTGGTATTCTTCGTGGGGATTTGACCCATCTAGGTCTTGGTTATAAAATGGCATATTGCTTAAATCTATTGGGTAGGTTTCAACATCCAAAAGCTCAGCTACTTCCTTGGCAAGTTTCTTATTCCAAGAATTCTTTCTAAGTGATCCAACTAATATTCCTATTTTCATATCTTATCCTTTCAAATGTTTTTTTATTTTATACCCTAAAAATATTTACTTAAGCAAAAAAAGAGCCAGGAAATCCTGGCATCTTCTTATTTATCGTTTTTATTTCTTATATATTTATCTATATTTTCTGCAGCCTTTTTGCCTGCACCCATGGCTAGGATTACAGTTGCAGCGCCACTTACAGCATCGCCTCCTGCAAAGACTCCGTCTTTTGTCGTCATAGTTGTTTCATCAATTATGATTCCACCCCAAGATTCGGTTTCGATATCTGGGTTGGTATCCTTGATAAGTGGGTTTGGTGATTGGCCTATTGATACGATTACAGATTCAAATTCTACTTCTTCAAATTCTCCTGTTGGAACTGGTCTTCTTCTACCTGATGCATCAGCTTCTCCAAGCTCCATTTTTTCAACTTTGACAGCCTTAACCCAGCCGTTTTCTCCGATAATTTCTACCGGGTTGTGGAGGTTCATAAAGTTGATACCTTCTTCTATGGCGTGGTGGCTTTCTTCAGCCCTAGCAGGCATTTCTTCAAAGCTACGTCTGTAGACGACTGTTACATCAGCGCCTAGTCTTTTAGCAGACCTTGCCGCATCCATTGCAACGTTGCCGCCGCCTACTACGCATACCTTTTTGCCTACGTGGACTGGTGTGTCATATTCTGGGAACTTATAAGCTTTCATGAGGTTCATACGGGTTAGGAATTCATTTGCAGAATAAACTCCGTTTAAGTTTTCACCTGGTATTCCCAGAAACTTTGGTAGACCTGCACCGCTTGCTATGTAAATTGCTTCGTAGCCGTCTTCATATAAGTCTTCTATAGATAGGCTCCTGCCTACAATTGTGTTGGTCTTTAGTTTTACACCAAGACCGATTACATTTTTAAGCTCTGTATTTACAAGCTTTTTAGGAAGTCTAAATTCTGGTATACCATACATCAAAACACCACCGGCTGTGTGGAAGGCGTCAAATAAGGTCACTTTATAGCCAAGTTTTGCAAGATCTGCTGCAGCTGTAAGCCCCGATGGCCCTGCACCTACTACAGCTACTTTTTCCTTATTTGCATAGACTTCTACTGGTTTTTTGTATTTTTTATTGTTGTGATAGTCTGCAACAAATCTTTCAAGTCTACCTATACCAACTGGTTCATGTTTGATTCCTCTTGTACAAACCCCTTCGCATTGGTTTTCTTGAGGGCAGACCCTACCACAGATAGCTGGGAGGTTGTTTGTTTCAGCAATTTTTTCGTAGGCAGAATCTAGATCACCGTCTACAATAAACTGAATGAATTCAGGGATTTTTACAGAAACAGGACATCCAGATACGCAAGGTTGGTTCTTGCAGTGGATACACCTAGATGCTTCCTCTTGAGCCATTTCTAGGGTGTAGCCTGTGGCAACTTCGTCGAAGTTTTTATTTCTTACATTAGGATCTTGTTCAGGCATCTTTACCTTTTTAGGAGCCATATTAAATTTTGCCATTTCTTACCTCCTTGGTTAGGTTGCAAATATGCTCTCTTTCAGCGGTTTGGTAATTTCTTGACCTATTCATAGCTTCATCAAAGTCGACTAAGAATCCATCAAAGTCAGGTCCGTCTACACAGGCAAATTTCATTTCGCCACCAACTGTAAGCCTACAACAACCGCACATACCAGTACCATCAACCATTATAGAGTTCATAGAAACAGTAGTAGGTATATCTTTTGGTTTTGTAATTGTAACGACATTTTTCATCATGATAGCAGGACCTATTGTAAGAACGTGGTCATAGTGCTTGCCTTCTTCTAAAAGGTCTTCTAGAACTTGAGTAACAAAGCCTTGTCTGCCATATGAACCGTCATCTGTAGTTATGTATAAATTATCAGAAGATTCCTTAAGTTCGTCTTCTAAGATTATTAAGCCCTTGTTTTTAAAGCCCATTATAACATCGACATTAGCACCAATTTCGTGAAGGTATTTTGCCTGAGGAAAGGCAATTGCAGTACCTAGACCGCCACCGATTACACAAACATTTTTGCCTTTTAATTCGTCAAGCTCAGTTGGTCTACCAAGTGGGCCTACAAAATCTAAAAATCCGTCGCCTGCCTTAAGCTTATCCATTCTCATAGTTGTCCCACCAACTATTTGAACAATAATTGTAACGTTTTCGTCATCGGTAGATGAAATTGTAAAAGGAACTCTTTCGCCTTTTTCATCTAGCCTTAGAATTATAAATTGGCCAGGTTTTGCTTTTTTTGCAATATCTTCGGCCCTAACAACAAATTTGATTGTATTTTCATTCAAATTTGTTTTTTCTATTATTCTTGCCATATCTCCTCCTAAAAGATTTGGATAGTATATTTATTAACTAACACTATATATAGTATACTACACTTGTCTTAATATTAACAGTCTAAAATCATAAAGAAGATGAAAATATAATTTAAAATAGTATTATAAACATACTAAAAGAAAATAAATAGAAGGGAGTTTTATTTTATGGAAAATAATAAAAAATATACTAACAAATACCTTCTTAAGAGGTTCACTCCATATTATGGACCTTATAAGAAGGTACTTGCCATAGATCTATTAATGGCAGCCCTAACGACTGTCTCTGAGCTAATCCTGCCGCTTTTATTATCCTACCTAACTGACTGGGCTCAAATTGGTATACTTGATCAGCCAAGGATTATGAAAGTTGCTATAATATACGCTATAACAAAGGTTATATCAGTAATCGCAAGATATTTCATGCAGTCTATGGGCCATATCATGGGTGCAAATATAGAAAGAGACATGAGAAAAGACGTATTTAACCACCTAATGGAGATGGATACGGAGTTTTTTAATGAGGCAAAGATTGGTCAGTTAATGACAAGGCTAACCTCAGACCTTTTTGAAATTACAGAATTTTCCCACCACGTTCCTGAAGAATTTTTAGTCGGGGCAATCAAGCTTATAATTTCTTTCGTAGTTTTAATTAATGTTGACATCAAGCTGTCAATCCTAATCTACCTTCTGATACCACTTATGTATGTTGTTTCAAGAAAATCTAGGGTTAAATTTAGAAGGGCAACAAAGAATTCTAAGAAGCAAATAGGTGAGATAAATGCTGGTGTGGAAGACACTCTCTTAGGCATAAGTGTTGTAAAGTCCTTTGCCAATGAAGATGTGGAAAAGGATAAATTTGCTAAAGAAAATGATAAGTTTGCAGACATAAAAAGCGACCAATACTACAATATGGCCAAATATTTCGGTGTAAAAGATACTTTCTCAGGCCTTATGTATTTGGTTTTAATCATAGCTGGTGGCATGCTTGTTATAAATGGAGAAATTACTCCAGGTCAACTTATAGCCTTTACCATGTACCTAAATATGCTAGTATCAACCATAGAAAGACTTATAAACTTCACCGATACTTATGAAAGAGGTACAACAGGTATTGAGAGATTTATAGAAATTATGAATCTTGATAGGGATATTTTTGATAAGGAAAACCCAGAAACCCTAGATAATGTAAAGGGCAAGATCGAATTTGATAGTGTATACTTCAAATATCCAAACACAGCCGATGACGAACCATATGTTCTAGAAGATATGTCCTTTAAGATAAACGTGGGAGAAAATATCGCTCTGGTAGGTCCTTCAGGAGCTGGGAAAACTACAATTTCTAAGCTTATCCCAAGGTTTTATGATGTGGATAAGGGAGAGATAAGGGTCGATAATACCAATATCAAGGACCTATCCATAGAATCTCTAAGAAATAATATAGGAATTGTCCAGCAAGATGTATACCTATTCTCAGGCACTGTTATGGAAAATATTGCCTACGGAAAAGAGGATGCGACCCTAAGAGAAATAGAGGAAGCAGCAAGGCTTGCAGGTGCGGATGAATTTATAAAAGACTTGCCAAATGGTCTTGATACCTATATAGGAGAGCGTGGAGTCAAACTTTCTGGAGGTCAAAAGCAGAGAATTTCAATTGCTAGAGTCTTCCTCAAAAACCCATCAATCCTGATTTTAGACGAAGCGACATCTGCCCTTGATAATAAGAGTGAAGCAATTGTCCAAGCTTCTCTAGAAAAGCTAACTAAGGGTAGGACAACTCTTACTATAGCCCACAGGTTATCAACAATCATAAACGCTGATGAAATCATGGTCCTAACCTATGACGGCATTGTAGAAAGAGGAAATCACAGGGACCTACTTGCTAAAAAAGGTATTTATTACAACCTATACAACTCAAATAATACAGATTTATTTGGATAAAATAAGGCAGACCAAAAGAGGTCTGTTTTATTTTTGGTAAAATTTCTGAAAGATGTATAATATTAGGGATAGAAAGGACAGCCTATGAGAAAATTTTTCGGCAAGCTCCTCCATGGGCTTGCAAGCGTGATTGGGACTATATTTGCAGTCCTAATCAATTTTATGAATGTGTTAGTAATGACCTTTGCGGGAATAAGAAGTCTTTTAGCCCTAGTATTTATGATAGGATGCTCAACCTTCATATTCCTGCCAACAATCTTGTTATTTTTGCCTAAAAAAGCTTGGTACATAATTTTTCTAATCCTGATAATACCAGTATTGGGGCCAAGTTTTATCTCACTATTAAGATATGGCAATTACGTCCTTACCGAATGGATGTATGACAGGGCAGATTATTTAATAACAGGAGAAAAGGTCGGTTTTGAAAATATTTCAGACTATTCTGAAAATTATAGGATTGAACAAGAAAAAGAAAGACAAAGACAGGCGGAAGCTGAAGCACGTGCCCGCCAAGAGAGGATGTATGATTATTTCGAAGATCTTTTTGGCAACTTCACCTACTATGACACAAGAGATTTTAACCAAGGTAACTTTGGTGGCTATAGTGGTTCATACCAAAATGGCTATGGAGGTGTAAATGACCTGGGCTTTAAGGAAAAATATGAACAAGCAGCAAGCATACTTGGCATATCAGCAAACACAGACATCTATGAAGTAAAACTTGCCTACAGAAAGCTTGCAAAAAAATACCATCCAGACCTAAATAAGGAGCCGGGAGCTAAGGAGAAATTCCAAGAAATCAACGATGCCTATGAGTTTTTGTCAGAAGAAAATATCAAAAAGTATAAGAATAATTATTTGTAGGGTAGACTATGCATGATACTATAAAAAATGACAGATCGGCAGTTTTATTATCAGAAGTAGCATCAGATGCAGGCGCAATCATGCTTGCAAATGGGGCAGAGATATATAGGGTGGAAGATACAGTAGAAAGAATTATAAGAAGTAAAACCAATCTCAAGGATGTGGATGTTTACTCAACTTTTAATGTAATCATCCTTTCTTTTACCTACCAAAACGAAGTCCATACCAATGTTAGGAGAGTAAAATCAAGGTCAAATAAGCTTTTTTATGTAGATAAGGTCAACCAATTTTCGAGAGACTTTTGTCAGGGCAAGCTTAGCCTAGAAGAAGCCCTAAATGAACTTAAAAAAATAAAAGAATCTAGAGGAAAATCGCTCTTTAAAAAAGTCTTAGGCGGAGGCATAGCGGCAGGTGCCTTCTCCTTGCTACTAAGCGGAGGCCTCAATGAAATGACTATATCCTTTGTAGTAGGCCTTTTGTCTTACTATGCGGCAAGTTTTATGGAGCAAAATGGTCTGGGCTACTTTGTTGTAAACTACATCTATGGGGTCATAGTATCACTACTTACCATTATTTTTGCAGTATTTTTACCAGATATCAACCAAGCTGTAATCATAGTTTCATCTATGATGGCCCTCTTACCAGGAATCATGATCACAAATGCTATGAGAGACTTAATGAGTGGGGATGCTACATCAGGCTTAACCGGAGCAGTCCTTGCAATTCTAATCTCTACAGCCCTTGCCATGGGAGTTGGTACTCCTATTACAATAATGAAGATTTGGGGATAAGATGTTTTATTTAAAGGAATTTATAATAGCAGCCATAGCTGCAATTGGATTTGGTTATGTATTTGACCTACCAAGAAGGGCCATATATATCTCATCCCTTGCGGCAGGATTTGGCTGGGTAATCTATAAATTTACACTAGAATTTACAAGTTCAGTATATATAGCATCGATGGTATCGGCCTTCATAATGGCAGGAAGTGCAGAGTTTTTGGCAAGGCTTTTTCATTATCCAGCCAGTGTTTTTATCCTACCAGGAATTATTAATCTATGCCCAGGTGAAGCAATTTATAATACAATGAAATATTTTATTGAAAATGAGACAGACCTTGCTATTACAAGTGCCTACAAGGCCCTAGGTATCGCAGCGGCCCTTGCCTTTGGAGTTTTATTGTCATCATCATTTTCAAGATCACTTAACACCTTCAAGGCAAGGAACCAAAGAAGAACTGATTTTACAAACATTAGGAGAAAAAAATGAAAGAAATATACTTGGCAGGCGGATGCTTTTGGGGAGTAGATGCCTACTTTTCAAATATTGATGGAGTAATATCAACCGAATGTGGATATGCAAACGGAAAAACAGATACAACGACCTATGAAGAACTTTACATGACAGATTTCTCTGAAACAGTAAAGGTTGAATTTGATGAAAATATAGTCACCTTAAATAATATCTTGGAGCATTTTTACTATATAGTTGACCCATTTTCTGTAAACAAGCAGGGAAATGACAGGGGCCGCCAATACAGAACTGGAATCTATTCTAAAAATAAAGAAGATTTAGAATTTGTAAAAGGCTTTTTAGATGAAAAGCAAAAAGAAACTGACAAGAAAATTGTAATCGAAGTAGAAGATCTTAAAAAATATGTGCCTGCAGAAGCCTACCACCAAGATTATCTAAAGAAAAATCCAAATGGCTACTGCCACATAGATTTAAGCGATGTACTGGAGGTAAAATGAGAAAAATTAGCAAAATATTATCCCTAAGCTTTGCCCTAATAATAGGAACGGCTAGTCTTTCATTTGCAGGTGAAGTTGTAAAATACGATGATACCAACCTTGATGAGATTCTAATCAAAAATGGTATTGAAGTTGATAGCAAAAAAGTATCTGAAAGGCACCAAAGAGAAATTGCAAAAAATCCAAATCCTGGGATAAGTCAAAATGACCAAAAGGAAAAACCAGTTTTATTTCCTAAAACTGCAGTATATTCCAATGTAGTAGACCTAAGTGAGCACCAAAAGCCAGAAGCGATTAACTATGATAAGTTTGCAAAAGATATAGATGGTGCAATCCTTAGATCATCTATTACGACTTTTGAAGAAAATAAAAAAACAAAGGAAAAGAAGTATTACCTAAGAAAAGACTTCACAGTTGACCGCCACTACCAAAACTTAAACTCAAGGGGAGTTCCAATTGGCTTCTATCATTATTCAAGGGCGACAAGCGAAAACGAAGCCCTCAAGGAAGCAAACTTTGTCCTAGATTATATAAGGGATAAAAACGTGTCACTGCCAATCTTTATGGATATAGAAGATGACCTAAGACAATCCAAAGTAAGCCGTGAACAATTATCAAGAGCAGCCGAAACCTTCCTTGCAGCAATTGAGAGAAATGGCTATGTTGCAGGTGTTTACTCCTACCCACACTTTGCAAAAAACCACCTTACAAAAAATGTGAGAAACAGGGGCAACTTCTGGATAGCAGATTATGCTGGCAAAAAATTTACAGGCTATACTGATACAGACTTCGATATGTGGCAATATACCCACACAGGAAAAGTAAATGGATACACAGGTAACCTTGACAAAAACGTCCTCTATAAGGATTATCCTTTAATTATAAAGGGCAAATCTAAAAAAAACTTTGATCAGATTGTCAAAGAAGTAATCGATGGCCACTGGTCTTTCGGCAAGGAAAGAGAAAGACGACTAAGATACGCTGGCTATAACTATGAAAAAATACAAAAAGAAGTAAATAAGAGACTCGGTTTGTAAAAATAAAAAATTACTATATACTTAAAGATAGGAGAGTGAATTATGGCATTAAAATATGATATAGTAGAAAATTTAGGAGTACTTTCAACCAATGCAAAGGGGTGGACAAAGGAATTAAACCTAGTAAGCTGGAATGAAAGAGATCCAAAATACGACATTAGAGACTGGAATGAAGATCACACTAGGATGAGTAAGGGAATCACCCTTACAACAGATGAGGCGGAAGTCCTTAAAAATATCCTGGCAGACGAATTTCACGACTAAGGAGACTCTCCCTTTTGGGGGAGTTTTTTAATAAGGAGAAATCATGGCATACTTTTACGCAATTTTATCTGCAATTTTTGCTGCCCTTACATCAATACTTGCCAAAATCGGCATAGAAGGTATTAATTCAAATCTAGCCACAGCTATTAGAACAAGTGTAGTCCTAGTGTTTTCTTGGATAATGGTCTTTGTGGTAGGTGGTCAAGGAGATCTAGGCAATATAAGTCGAAGGCCTTTGATATTTTTAATCCTTTCAGGCCTTGCCACAGGAATTTCCTGGCTTGCCTTCTACAAGGCCCTACAAATGGGAGAAGCCTCAAAAGTAGTCCCAATAGATAAGCTAAGCGTTGTCTTTACAATAATCTTTGCCTTTGTGCTTTTAGGAGAAGCTGCAAGTAAAAGAGCTATAGTAGGCACAATTTTTATCACAATCGGGACTTTGGTCATGGTTTTATAAGAAAAGGGGAAAAAGATGAAAATTACACTTATAAATGATAGTCTAAACTTAATAGCAAACACAGAAGGAGCCTACATAGAAAGCTTTTCTTGTGATGGCAAGGATGTTTTCTTTCCAAAATTTGAAACAGAAATAAAGGGCAAAAAGAAAACTAGGGGAGGATGTCACCCTTGCTTACCATCTTTTGGGCCAAGCGAGATAAACGACCTAAAAGACCACGGTTATGGGAGAGATTATGAATGGGAAGTAGTGGAAAAAAGATCTTCTAAACTAGTATTGAAACTAGAAGGCAAATGCGGTTATGAGGGCATGGATTCTTTTATTTCCTATGAACTTCTTGAAGACGGTCTTTTTGCAGAAATTGAAATGGTAAACAAATCTGAAAAGGACTTGCCAGTCGCACCTGGTTTTCATCCATATTTCAAAGTAGGAAATGACTTTGAGGTTATTGGCCTAGATTTTGGTGATTTCAGCTTAGAAGATACTTACTTTTTAGATGCAGAAGAAATTTCCTTTAAGGGAGAAGCTTACAAAATAAAAATTACAAGCCAAAACTTCCACAAATTTGCAATCTGGACAGATTTCCTAGATGATTACAGGTGTGTAGAGCCTTGTTATAACGGCAAGTCCTTTGTAAAAGGCGGAAATCCAAAAATTTTAAAAGCTGGGGAGACTTTTATCTCTAGGATGATAGTAGAAATAAGGGACTAAGACCACTTATAAATGTGAATAAGAATGCGAAAGCAACCGCTAACAGGCGGTTTTCATTTGTCTATATTCCTTGAATACAAGCGTTAGAAAAGTATATTGAAAGAATGAAGAAGATTTATTTTGACTATGCAGCAACCAGCATAAAAAGAAAGAAAATTTTAGAAGATATAATAAAAAAGGCCGATTTATTTGACGGAAACCCTGATTCTAGTCACTCTTTTGGGAGAGATTCTAAAAAGATTTTAGAAGGAGCCAGAAGAGAGATTGCTAAAAGTATCGGCGCAGATCCTGGTCAGATTATTTTTACATCTGGGGCAAGTGAGGCTAATAACACAGTTCTTGCTGCTTTTTCTGATAAGAAAATAATCACAACAAATATCGAGCACGATTCGATTGAAAATACTTATGATCCAGAAAATACCATTCTTATAGAAGCAAATGAAGAAGGAATAAGCCTTGATTCATTGAAAGAAAAAATCACTGATGATGTAAAACTCGTTTCAATTATGATGGTAAATAACGAAATGGGTTTTGTAATGCCTATTAAGGAAATCGGTCAATATCTAAAGGAAAAAGATATTTACTTCCACGTTGACTGTGTCCAAGCCTACGGACATTTAGATATAGACGTAGATGATATGAATATTGATTTTCTATCCCTTTCTGGCCATAAGATTGGTGGAATAAATGGCTTTGGGATTCTTTTTGCAAGAGAAAATATTCCTTCTTTTATAAAGGGTGGTGAGCAGGAAAAATACCGCAGGGCAGGCACATCTTTTGTGATGGGTGCTTATTCCATGGCCAAATCTTTCCCTTATATGATTTCTGAGAGAGAAAAAATTTTAGATTTAAAGAATTATCTATTAGAAAAACTTTTAGAGTCTAATATTAATTGCGAGATTAATGGTAACTCAGAAACGACTGTTGATCATATTGTCAATATTTACTTTAAGGATCATAAATCAGACTTTTTGCTTACCTACTTAGATATGCATGGCATAGGAGTCTCTGCAGGGTCAGCCTGTAGGGCAGGGGCTGTGATTCCTTCTAAAGTAGTCGAAAGAATTTATGGCGAAGAAAGAGCAAGCCATTCACTAAGAATTAGCCTAGGTTTTGAAAACACGAGAGCGGATATAGATAGGCTCGTTGAAGTTTTAGGAGAATTAAATGACAGATAAGAAAGATATAAAGGTAATAGTTGGGATCTCAGGAGGGGTGGACTCTTCTGTTGCAGCCCTTCTTTTAAAAGAAGAAGGCTATGATGTGACAGGGATTTTCATGAAAAACTGGGACGATACCGACGAAAACGGCTTTTGTACTGCTGAAGAAGACTTCGAAGATGCGGTAGCTGTTTGTAACCAAATTGGTATCCCATATTACTCTATAAATTTTGAAAAAGAATATTATGACAGGGTATTTACCTACTTTCTTGACGAATACAAGAAGGGCAGGACTCCAAACCCAGATGTCATGTGCAATAAGGAAATAAAATTTAAGGCCTTTTTAGACTTTGCTAAAAATCTTGGGGCAGATTACCTTGCAACAGGTCACTATGCAAGAGTTGATAGGAAAGATGGCGAAACAAAGATGTTAAGAGGTTTAGATAATAACAAAGACCAGACATACTTTCTAAGCCAATTGTCCCAAAACCAGATAGAAGATGTGCTTTTCCCAATAGGAAACCTTCAAAAATCTGAGGTAAGGGAGATCGCAAAAAAAGCAGGCCTTGCTACAGCTGAGAAGAAAGATTCAACAGGAATTTGCTTTATCGGAGAAAGAGATTTTAACGAATTCTTATCTAATTATCTACCAGCCCGACCGGGTAATATTATCGATATTGAAGGCAATATCATGGGGAATCACGACGGACTTATGTATCACACAATCGGTCAAAGACGTGGACTAGGCATAGGTGGCGAGGGCGAAGCTTGGTTTGTTTATGGTAAAGACCTTGAGAAAAATGAACTTTTAGTTTGCCAGGGCAAAAATAATCCGCTTTTATTTTCAAATAAGCTCTACGGATCAGAATTTTCTACAATTTCTGATAAGGAAAGTCCAAAAGAATTTGACTGTACAGCCAAATTCAGATATAGGCAGGCTGACATCAAGGCCCATGTGAAAGTCCTAGGAGATGGTAAAGTCGAAGTGACTTATGATCCGACAAAGGCTGTTACTCCAGGACAAGCAGCAGTATTTTATGATGGGGATGTCTGCTTGGGTTCTGCTATTATAGATGAAGTTTATAACGGAGATAAAAAGCTAAGAGTGTAAGAAGATTATAAACTTTATTTGATATTTTATAATAAAAAACCTTGAAGGAATCCAAATAACGGATGCTTCAAGGTTTTTCTTATATATTAATTTCTAAAACAATTGGTGTGTGGTCTTGTCTGTCGCCAGAGTCGATCATGTCGGAATTTGTTACCAAATCTTTTATCCTATCAGAAACTAGGAAATAATCAATCCTCCAGCCGGAGTTGTTGATTTTGCTTGTCTTAACCCTTTGGGCCCACCAAGTGTAGCGGCCTTCTACATTGCCGTGGATATACCTAAAGGTATCTATAAAGCCACGGTTAAGAATATTTGTAAAGCCTTCTCTTTCCTCATCCGTAAATCCTGCTGACATGCGGTTATTTTCTGGATGGGCAAGGTCGATTTCGTTGTGGGCAACATTGAAGTCCCCAGCTGCAATTACTGGCTTGTTTTGATCTAAGTTTTTTAGATAATCTGCATATACCTTATCCCAAAGCTGTCTATCAGAAAGTCTAACCAGCTTATCACCAGCATTTGGTGTATAGACATGGGTAAAGTAAAAATTATCAAACTCTAAAGTGATAATCCTTCCCTCAAAGTCCATTGTACAAGGAGCGCCAATTTGTGGGAAAGACGCTTCAACTTCTAGACCTTTTTTGTAAAGGGTCATTGTGCCTGCATAAGATTTTCTTGCAGGCTCTTCACTTTGCCTATAAACATAGTCGTAGCCTGGGAAATATGCCGCAAGCTCTTTTATGTGTTTTTTGCTAAGACCTGTATAAGGAAGCTTGGTTTCTTGAATGGCTATAACATCAGCATCTTCTTTAACAAGAGTATCTAAGACCAAACGACTCATCACAGCCCTATTTGAATCGCTTGTTAGGGCTGCATTTAGTGAATCTATATTCCATGAAATAAATTTCATAATTACCTCTCAATCATAAAAAATTTAAAATTAACTCTTATATTAATATACAACTAATAAAAAACTTTCAAAATTTCTACAAATTTAACACAAATTTAACACCCTTTTAGGTAATATATAGGTATAAAGACACTAATATAAGAATTTCTAAGGAGGGTGTCATGAAAAAAACTAAACTTATACTTGTCCTAGCCTTATCTGCTATGGTTATTAATAGCGCTT
This sequence comes from Anaerococcus sp., assembly GCA_043426375.1. Classification (GTDB taxonomy): domain Bacteria; phylum Bacillota; class Clostridia; order Tissierellales; family Peptoniphilaceae; genus Anaerococcus. Next base: position 48,266 of record JBHWRC010000100.1, on the reverse strand, counting down.
ATGCTAGCGAAGAAATGAAAGAAACAAAAGAAGAAACAACAATGGAAGAAACACAAACGGTAGAGGAGAAGGTTTCAGATAACTTTACTATAAAGAAAATAAACGAAAAAGCCGTAGAAGTCTACAGGAAATCTAATCCTGAAGATGTCTATACTGTACAAAAGAAAGAATTTGGTGATATCAAGATAAAAGAGGGTATGGAAGTAGTAATCTTATCTAATAATATGGCCTTTTACTCATTCCCAGCTAAGTTTGGAAAAATTTATGAAATTAAAGAAGTCAAAAAAGCAGAAAACGAAGATAATAAAGAAGAAAAACTTGTAAGAGACTTTGTTGTAAAAGAAATCTACGAAGAAGGCGTTGACCTTTATGAACTAGGTAACGAATCAAATATTTATAATGTTCCAAAATCTGAATTTTAGGATATCAAACTTATAAAAGATATGATATTTACAATAACTTCTGACACTACAGCTAGCAAATCTTATCCAGCTCAATTTGGAAAGATTTACTCAATAGTTGAGAAAAAAGAACAGCCACTAAAAACTATGGTTAAATCTTATGTAGTAGAAAAAGTAGATGAAGAAGCTGTCACAGTCTACGAAAAAGACATGAAGGAAAACAAATACACAATTGCTAAAAAAGACTTTGGCAAAGCTTTGCAAAAGAAGGCGAGATCTACAAAATTGAAACATCAGAAGAAATCCTAACTTTAGATCCTGCTCAATTTGCAAAAATTTATAAGGTAGAGCTTGAAAAAGAAGCTCCAAAAGAAGATAAAAAACCTGGTAAAGAAAAAGAAAAACCAGCATCAGATGACAAAAAAGAACAAATAATTTCTGACATCTTTGTAGTAGAAAAAATCGACCAAGAAGGTGTGACTGTAGCTAGAAAATCAAACAAAGAAGATAAGTACCTAGTTCCTAAAAAAGACTTTGGCAAACTTATGATAAAAGAAGGCGGACAATACAAAATCTACACAGATGATGTAGTCCTAACATCTTATCCAGCTCAATTTGGCAAGATTTTCAAAATCGAAGAAGTAATGAAAGAAGCTCCAAAAGAAAAAGATAATAAAAAAGAAAACAAGAAAGAAAACAAAAAGGGAGCTAAAAACCCTAAGACTGGCCTAATCGGCACATCTATGACCCTAGTGGCCCTAGGAGTTGCAAGCCTAGCTTATAAAAAAACCAAAGAATAAGCTAAAATAAAAACAAGTAATAGATAATATTTCCTCAAGGAGACCACAAAAAATCGGTCTCTTTTCTTTTATTTGCTATTTGTGATAAAATTATATTAGAAATAAGTCTTTTATAAAGCATATAACTTTTACAAATAAAACTAGGAGATATTATGAAAAAATTTGTTAAGCTAATCTTCGCAGGGTTTGTATTAAACTTAAGTCTAGCTGGTACAGCCTTTGCAGGCGTTGAGGAAGATATTTTAGAAGCTGACATAAAAACAGCTATAAAAGAAAGTGTGGACGGGAAATTAATCTATCAGGTAAATGTAAAAACCGTCTATGGTCCAAGCGATGTTGATATCTATTGGTCAAATGTTGATACAGACAGCCTTCCATCTGCATCTACAATCAAGCCTTTTATAGGCCTTGCCCTTATGGATAAGGTAGAAAAAGGCGAGCTTACTTACACTAAGGAGATCAAAAACGATTTGGATTTGTCACTAAAAGAGTCAGATAATGACGCAACTAACAGGTTGATTGAAGCTGTGGGTGGATTTGACCAGGTAAATTCCTATATAAAAAACCTTACAAAAAAAGATAGGACAAAGCTAAATAGGCTAATGCTTGGTAAGGGCGATGAGAATACAGCAAATGCCAAAGACCTATCCAGGTCAATCTATGAGATATATAGAAATGATTCAGAAATAGCAAAGGATATGGCAAATTCTCTTTCAAAATCTACTAGCAAAAGAAACAAGCTACTTAAAAATATCAACAAGTCCTATAAGACCATGAACAAAACCGGTGAGCTTAAAACAATCGAAAATGACCTTGCCATAATAGAGACAAAGTCAAATGCTTTTATAATTAGCGCCATGACAGAAAACAATAACTATATGGATAAGTACAATCAAATCCTCCTTATAAATAAGCTTGGATCTGATGTGACAAAGGCCTATGAAAAGTATGAGGCAGAATATAGTGCAAAAGAAAAGGCAAGCGAAGCTAAGATAATAAATAGGCTAGATAGCAGGGAGAAAAAGCTAGCCTATGCTGTATATAAAAATCAAACCTTTATAAGCGCAGCTAAAATCCTCCTAGAATCAGACCTTAAGGCGGTAGATGAAATAAGGTCAGAACTAAAAACCCAAGTAAAAAGCTCTGAAATTCTTCTTGAAAAATCTAAAAAAACCCTAGCTAAATTTTCAAAAGAAGAAATAACAAATGATGAGGATATGATTGTCAACCTGGTAAGGCTTATTTATACCAACAAAGAAAATAATTCTGATATAAATAAAAACCTAGCCCTAGCCTTTTATAGGAATGAGGTCGCCGTAAGGGCCGGCAAAACTATCCTAAAAGAATCACCAAAAACAAGTTTAAATATAAGAAAACCCCTTCTTAAAAATATCAAGGACTCAGAAGAAATTTTTGTCAAAATGGATGAGTATTTTGATAAAATCAATGAAGAATCCTAAAAATCTTATATAATAATCCTATGATACTAATAGCTGATGAAATAATAAGGGTTGATAAGTATATATCTGACGAGCTTGAGGAAATCCCAAGAGAGAAGATAAAGGACTTTATCAAAGCTTCTTTAATAAAAGTAAATGATAGAAAAATAAAACCATCCTTCAAACTGGAAATGGGAGATGAAATCTTTATAGATGACTCTCTTTTTGAGGTGCCGGAAATTGTGGCAGAGGATATTGCCCTAGATATTGTCTACGAAAACGAAGACTATGCGGTAATTAATAAGCAAAAAAACCTAATTGTCCACCCAGCAGGATCTATTGTGACAGGAACTCTGGTTAATGCACTTCTTTTCAAATACGGTTACGACGGCCTTTCTCACATTGGAGGAGAGGACAGGCCCGGCATTGTCCATAGACTTGATAAGGATACGACAGGCCTTATGGTAATAGCAAAAACCAATGAATCCTACCATTATCTAAAAAAGCTTTTTGAAACCAGACAAGTTAGGAAGGAATATCTTGCAATTGTCTTTGGGAATTTTAAAGAAAAAAAAGCCAGGATAGAAAATTATATGGATAGGGATCCCCACAACAGAAGGAAGATGGCAGTTAGGCCAAATGGACGAGTAGCGATTTCAGAATATGAGGTAATAAGCGAAACAGATGGCTTTAGCCTGGTAAAAGTCCATATAATTACAGGCAGAACTCATCAAATCAGAGTCCATATGACAGATTTAAACCACCCTCTTCTAGGTGATCCAGTCTATGGAAATTACAAACACAAATTTAATCTTGATTATCCGCTCCTTCACTGTACCCACCTAGCTTTTACAGATAAGGACGGTAAACAAGTGTCTTTTGATCAAGAAATTCCAGAAGATTTTGAAAAATACAAAAATATTTTAGGCCTATAAGTTTATCAAGCTTATAGGTTTTTTGTTAAAAATTTGTAAAAATATTGTAGAATTTGATGAAAAAACTGGTAAATTAAAATTATAAAATAAACGATTTCAAAAATAATTAAGGAGAGGAAATGGATAGAGATCTAGGTATCAATTTATGTAGAGTAACTGAAGCAGCTGCCCTTGGTTCTGGAAAATATCTTGGTCAAGGCAAGAAAAATGATTCTGATAATATTGCAGTTGATCAAATGAGGGCAATGTTTTCATATCTTGATATAAATGGAAAGGTTGTTATAGGTGAGGGGGAAATTGATGAAGCCCCTATGCTTTATATTGGAGAGCAGATAGGAGACCCTGATGCCCCTAATCAGGTGGATATAGCGGTAGATCCAATTGATGGTACAACTTCACTTGCAAATGGTACAAGTAATTCTATTTCAGTTATTGCTGTAGCTCCAGAAGGCTGCCTGTTAAATGCACCTGATGTTTACATGAAAAAAATTGCCGCAGGTCCACTTGCCAAGGGAAAAATAGATATAAATAAACCAGTCAAGGAAAATATAGAAAATGTGGCCAAGGCCCTTGGTAAAAAGATAGGTGATGTGACAGTATCTGTCCTACATAGAGAAAGGCACGAAGGCTTAGTTAGAGAGATTAGGGATGCAGGAGCAAGAATTTCTATGGTTGAAGATGGGGATATACTTACAGCTATAGCAACCTGTCTATCTAATGGCAAAATCGATTTGATTATGGGAGTAGGCGGAGCCCCAGAAGGGGTAATTGCAGCAGCAGCCCTTAAGTGTCTTGGAGGAGACTTCCAAGGTACTTTTGCCCCATCAGATTATAAGCAGGTCAAAAGATGCCTAAATATGGGAGTTGATTTTGATAAAGTTTATAATATTGACGACCTTGTAAAGGGCGATGATGTAATCTTTGCTGCGACAGGTATTACTGACGGGACCCTTCTAAAGGGAGTTTCTTATATGAATAACAACATGGCCCAAACCCATTCCCTACTTTTGAGACTACCTAGTGGAACAATTAGGTATATAGATTCTATCCACAAGCTTGACCAAAAATTAGATCAGAAATAAGATTTTAACGGCCCTAAGTATCTTTAGGGTCTTTTTATTTTTAAAATAAGTTTTTATCTATATATTTAATTGAATAATGGTTTTTAAGCCTATATAATATATAGTGGATTAAAATCATTATCAATTATTTTACGAAATCAATAATTAGTCTTTATATATAAAAGCATGGTCATGTATCCTGGCTTTATATACTATATTTGATTGAAATTTTGTATAATAAGGGTAGGATAAGTGAAGAATTGGAAGGTGAAGAATTTGGCATTATTTAATTTATTTAAATCATTTAGTCAAAAAGAAATCGATGAAAACAATAAAATAGTTAAAAAGATTTTAGCACTAGATGAAGATATGCAAAAGTTAACTGATGAACAGTTACAACATAAAACAATTGAATTTAAAGAAAGATTAAAAAACGGTGAAACCCTAGATGACCTCCTTGTTGAGGCCTTTGCAGTAGTTAGAGAAGCAAGCGATAGGGTTCTTGGTATGAAGCATTATCCAGTGCAGCTATTAGGTGGTATTGTTCTACATAATGGACAGATTGCAGAAATGAAGACTGGTGAAGGTAAGACTCTTGTAGCTACCCTACCATCTTATCTAAATGCCCTTGCAGGCAAGGGTGTCCATGTAGTTACTGTAAACGACTACCTTGCAAAGCGTGACCAGGAGTGGATGGGTAAAGTTCACACTTGGCTAGGACTTTCTGTAGGTTGTATTATCTATGGACTTACCAACAGCGAAAGACGCGAAAACTACAACGCAGATATTACCTACGGTACAAATAACCAATTTGGTTTCGACTACCTAAGAGATAACATGGTTATATATAAAGAAGACATGGTTCAACGTGGACTATTTTACTCTATAGTTGATGAGGTGGACTCAATCCTTATAGATGAGGCGAGAACACCACTTATTATCTCTGGTCAAGGTGATGAATCTACAGACACCTATGAAAAAGCAAATGAATTTATTAAAACTCTTGAAGGTAGGATCCTAGATCCAAATGAAGATGCTGATATTGACCCATTTGATAGGGAATTTAAGGTAGAAGACGTAGACTTCCTTGTAGATGAAAAGAGAAAAACATCAAACCTTACAGAGAAGGGTACAAAAAAGGCTGAAGATTTCTTTGGCATAGATAACTTATCTGATACAGAAAACCTAGAATTATCTCACTATATCAACAACGCCCTTAAGGCAAATACAACAATGACAAAAGACATCGACTATGTTGTAAACCACGGCGAAGTTGAAATCGTAGATGAATTTACTGGTCGTATCATGCAAGGTAGGAGATTCTCTGACGGACTCCACCAAGCTATAGAAGCTAAGGAAGGCGTAGAAGTTAAGGCAGAAAGTAAGACACTTGCCACCATTACCTTCCAAAACTACTTTAGAATGTATGATAAATTATCAGGCATGACTGGTACTGCAAAGACAGAAGAAGATGAATTTGACGAAATTTATAAGCTAGACGTAGTTGAAATCCCAACTAACAGACCAGTTCAAAGGGAAGACGACAACGACTATGTATATATCAACGAACGAGGCAAATTCAATGCTATTATAAACGAAATTAACAAGGTCCACGCTACAGGCCAACCAATCCTTGTAGGTACAATTTCTATCGAGGCAAGTGAAAGACTATCAGATGCCCTTAAAAAAGCTGGTGTCAAACACACAGTCCTAAACGCTAAAAACCATGAAAGAGAAGCGGAAATTGTTGCCCAAGCAGGAAGACTTGGTGCAGTTACAATTGCAACCAACATGGCAGGACGTGGTACAGATATTACTCTTGGCGGTAACGTAGACTTCATGGCAAAACAAAAGCTAAGAAGAGAGGGTGTTTCTGAAGAATTAATTGAAGAAGTTGATTCATTCTCAGCTACAGACAATCAAGAAATCCTAGATATCAGAAAGAGATTTAGACACTATAAAGATCAATTTAGACCAGGTATCAAGGAAGAAGAAAAACAAGTATTAGAAGTAGGTGGCCTATATATAATTGGTTCTGAAAGACACGAATCAAGACGTATAGACAACCAGCTTAGGGGTCGTTCAGGCCGTCAAGGTGACCCAGGCAAGTCAAGATTCTTTATATCTCTAGAAGATGATCTAATCAGACTTAACGGTGGGGAAGCTGTGGCAAAATTTGTCCAAAAAGCTGACTTTGACGAAAATGAACCAATAGTTTCAAGAATGGTTTCAAGATCGATTGAAAAGGCTCAAACAAGAGTAGAAGCAAACAACTTCGCTACAAGAAAAAGAGTCCTACAATACGACGACGTAATGAATAAGCAAAGAACTATAATCTATAACGAAAGACGTCAAGTTCTTATGGGCGAAGACATGAAAGAAACTATCCTAGATATGATCAAGGATGTAATAAGAACAGCAGTTTATACCTTTACAAACTCAGAAGTTAAGCCAGAAAATTGGGAAATGACAGCCCTACTTAACTATCTAAACGGTCTTGGTGTGCCTGTAACTCAACTTCATTTTGAAAATATAAACTCATACACCCAAGATAACCTAATCGAATATATTACAAATGCTACCCTTGCAAAATATGCTGACAAAGAAGCGACCTTCGGACCAGATAATATGAGAGAAGTAGAAAGGGTAATCCTTCTAAGGGTAATCGATCAAAAATGGATGGATCACATAGATGCAATGGATCAAATGCGTAAAGAAATCGGCGTTAGGGCAATGGGCCAAGAAGACCCAGTAAGAGCCTACACCAACGAAGGTTTTGAAATGTATGAAGAAATGACCAGAGCAATCCAAGAAGAAACTGTAAAATACATGATGAATGTAGAAATCAGACAAAACATCCAAAGAAAGCAAGTTCTAGTACCAGAAGATGCTAGCCACGACGACGTAACTGGTTCTTCAACTGATGAAGAAGACTACGAAAGTTTAAATAGGGCAGAGCGCAGAAGACTAGAGCGTGAAGCTAAGAAATCAACAGTAAAGAAATAATATGAGAGAAATATTTGAACTAAAAGAAGAAATAAAAAATCTAGAAGAAACTTTAAGCTTAGTAGGAGATAGTCTTTGACCCGGCTAAGCTAAAGGAAGAAATCGACAAACTTCAAAGTGAGACTCTAAAGCCAGACTTTTGGGATGATTCTGATAAGGCATCTAAAACTATGGCTAATCTGTCTAACAAAAAGGAAGACCTTGAGGAATACCAATTCTTAAGGGATTCTCTAAACGACAACAAAGACCTAATAGATCTAGTTGAACTAAGTGATGAAGACGAAACAGAGACTCTAAAAGATGTCGATTCTAATCTAAAAGATTTAAGTAAAACAATAAACAGTCTAAAACTTAAGACTCAACTTGACGGAGAATATGATAGGAATAATGCATACCTATCTATAAATGCAGGTGCAGGTGGTCTAGAGGCGACAGACTGGGCAGATATGCTTTTTAGGATGTATAAAAGATATTGTGAAAATAAAGGCTTTAAGGTAGAAGTTAAGGATTTAAACAACGAAGAAGCAGGGGGAATTAAGTCAGTAACCCTACATGTAATAGGACCTTACGCCTATGGCTACCTAAAGGCAGAAAAAGGAGTCCACAGACTTGTAAGAATATCTCCTTTTGATAGCCAATCTAGACGTCATACATCCTTTTCTTCGGTAGATATATTTCCAGAATTAGATGAGGATACAAGTATAGAAATCGATCCATCTGACTTAAGGATTGATACCTACAGGGCAAGTGGGGCTGGCGGCCAGCACGTAAACAAAACTGACTCAGCCGTTAGAATTACCCACATACCAACAGGCGTAGTTGCCCAAAGTCAGGCTGAAAGAAGCCAGATGCAAAATAGGGAAACAGCGATGAACCTCCTTATTTCTAAGCTAATTCAAATCAAAGAAGAAGAGAAAAAAGAAAAAATAGAAGATATCCAAGGTAGCTATTCACAAATTGCCTGGGGTAGTCAGATAAGATCTTACGTTTTCCAACCATATACCATGGTCAAAGATCATAGGACAAACTATGAGATGGGAAATGTAGAAGCTGTTATGGATGGTGATATCCAGGGCTTTATAGATGCATATCTAGCTAATAACGAAAATTAATAGGGAAGCAAAAGCTTCCCATTTTTTACATTGATAAAGGAGAATTTATGGGAAATATAATTTTGACAGGGGATAGACCTACAGGCAGGCTCCACCTTGGACACTATGTAGGAAGCCTTAAAAATAGGGTAAAGATGCAAAACGAGGGCGATTATGACAAGATGTATGTAATGATTGCTGACAGTCAGGCCCTTACAGATAATTTCGATAATCCAGCAAAGATTCGTGAAAACCTTATCGAAGTTGCACTAGATTATTTAAGCTGTGGAATAGACCCAGATAAGGTAAGTATTTTTATCCAGTCTCAAATTGCAGAGTTAACAGAACTTACCTTCTATTACCTAAACCTAGTTACACTTTCAAGATTAGAGAGAAACCCAACTGTCAAATCAGAAATAAAACTAAGAAATTTTGAAACCTCACTTCCTGCTGGATTTTTAATCTACCCAGTAAGCCAGGCTGCTGACATTTTGTTATTTGATGCAAATATAGTGCCAGTAGGCGAAGACCAGGAACCAATGCTTGAGCAGGCAAGAGAAATTGCAAGATCCTTTAATAATATATACGGAGAGGTCTTTATAGAACCAAAAGCAGTCCTACCAGAATCTAAAATGGCCCGCCGCATGCCAGGAATAGACGGGTCAGCGAAGATGAGTAAATCACTAGGAAATGCAATCTATCTTGCAGATGATAAGAAAACTGTCAAGAAAAAAGTTATGGCTATGTACACAGACCCAGACCATATCAATATAGACGATCCAGGCAAGGTCGAGGGAAATATTGTCTTTACCTACCTAGATGTATTTTCAAATGACAGCCACTTTGAAAAATACCTGCCAGAATACAAAAACTTAGACGAACTAAAAGCTCACTACCAAAGAGGTGGTCTTGGAGATGTCAAATGCAAAAAGTTTTTAATCAAGGTCCTAGAAGATGAACTTGAGCCAATAAGAAAAAGACGTGCCGAATACGAAAAAGATATAAAAACTGTTTTTGAAATTCTAAGACGTGGTACAGAAGATGCCAGAAATGTAGGGCGTGCCAAACTAGACCAGGTTAAAAAAGCCATGGGAATTGATTATTTCAATGATCCTGACCTAGTAAACAAGATGCAAGATAAATACAGGGGCTAAGTATGAAACTTCCAAAGACAAAGTCCAAAATAATATTTGTCCTATCCGCGGCAGGATCTGCTGTGGGTATGGCAAATGTTTGGGGGTTTCCATATAAATTCCACCATGGAGGCATATTCTTTCTGATTTTTTACCTATTTTTCATATCACTTTTTTCCTATGTTGGACTTTCAAGTGAATTTGCTATTGGGAGAATGGGAAAAGGTTCGGTTGTCAATTCATACAAAAAAGCTATTAGGACAGGCTGGAGAAAGTCTAAAATAGCAAAATTCTATGGATATTTACCCCTAATTATTTCTTTAATAATTGCTGTAGGTTATACAATCATAGTATCTTACGTGGCCAAGGCTCTTATAGATACAGTAAATGGGACCCTACTTATGACGCCTCCAACAGTTTGGTTTGAAGACTTTTCTTCAAGGTCGTTTGCAGTTACGGAAGTCCATTTTTTAATTATAGCCATGGTAGTTTTAATAAGTCTAGGTGGCTTTAAGTCAGTTCAGATGCTTAACTCAATTCTTATGCCAACTATGATTGTAATATACATAATCGTTTTATTTAGGATGTTAATGCTTCCAAACATTGGAGAAGGATATAGGCTACTTTTTAGGTTTGATTGGAAAGATATGAATATTGGAACGGTCATATCAGCTATGGGAGATGCTCTTTTTGCCCTATCGATTACAGGTTTTGGGATGATTTTTGTAGGTAGGATGCTTACAGATGACCACGATATTGTTACAAACTCTAAACTTACAGGACTTTTTGATACAATAGTGGCACTACTTTCTGCCTTCATAATCGTTCCATCTATCATTGTATTTTCTATGCACCATGCAGAAGGTCCAGCCCTTATATTTCAAATCCTACCAAGTATTTTCAACTCCATGAGGATTGGAAGAGGATTTGCAGTTTTATTTTATGCTGCAATAATTTTAGCAGGTCTTACATCACTTCAAAATATTTTTGAATCGATTGCCCATACCTTAAACGAGGAATTTAAGATAGATTTCAAAAAAGCCCTGATTCTAGTAGGCGGACTTGTTTTAATTTTAGGTATAGACCTACATCCGCTTGCAAAGTGGTCTTACTTGATGGACATAACCATCTACTACCTTATACCTCTGGGAGCCATGCTTGGAGCTGTAGTTTGGTTTTATATTATGGATCCTAAGGTTCTTTTGGAAGAAATAAATAAGGGATCAAAAAAGAAAAAAACTTATAGTTTTATAAGACTTGGCAGGTTTGTCTACACACCTCTTGTAATAATAGTTTGCTTAGCATCTATATTATTCCATTAAAATCTTTAAAAGTTATAATTTTTTAATATTTAATCAGGGATGGAACTTTCTATCCCTGTATTTTCTGTATTATCCGGATATTTAAAAGGAAATACTAATGAAAGAAAAAGAAAATTCACATTGGCTATAATAACAATTACATTTATACTATGATTAGTTTATGGACTTATGAATTAGATGCAGGTCTTTGTTATTCGTAACTTCATAAATAGTAATTAATTTTCAAATAAACTTAGCTATTTAACAAATATAAAAACATTCAAAACAATGGACTAATAGAGCTCTAAAACATTAGGAGGAAATTATGAAATTTAAATTTAATGAAATACTTGAAAGACATGGTAAAGATGCTATTGCAGTTGATGGGCTGGGAGCTTTTCCTGGTATGAGCCCTGATAAAGCAAAGGATGGTTTTGATTCTATACCTATGTGGGTGGCTGATATGAATTTTGCTACTGCCCCATCTATCCAAGACGCTATTATAAAAAGAGTAAAGCACCCTGCTTTTGGATATTTTGCTCCGACTGATGAATATTTTAATGCCATAATAAATTGGCACAAAGATAGAAAAAATGTAAATGATATTAAGCCTTGCCATATTGGTTACGAAAATGGTGTCCTTGGTGGAGTGATTTCTGCTCTTAATGTATTTTGTTCAAGAGGGGATAAGGTATTGGTTCATTCCCCAACCTATATTGGTTTTACTATGTCACTTGTAAATAACGGTTATAATATTATTCACTCCGAATTAGTCAAAGATGAAAACGGAAAGTGGGTTATGGATTATGAAGATATGGAAAGAAAAATTGTTGATGAGAAAATTTCTGCAACAATTATGTGTAATCCTCACAATCCAACCGGCAGAGTTTGGAGTAAAGATGAGCTAAAAAAAGCTGTAGATATTTTTGAAAAACACGATGTAAAAATAGTTTCTGATGAAATTTGGTCAGATATTTTGCTAAATGGAAACGTACAAACTCCTACCCAACAAGTAAGTGCCTATGCGCACGAAAACACAGTAGCCTTGTATGCTCCTAGCAAAACCTTCAACCTTGCAGGCCTTGTTGGTAGCTATCATATAATCTATAACGAATATTTAAGAAATAGAGTTTTAAAAGAATCATCTCTTTCACACTACAATGGAATGAATGTTTTATCGATGCATGCTTTGATAGGTGCTTACAGTAAAACTGGAAATGAGTGGTTAGATGAATTAAATGATGTTATTTCTAAAAATGTAAATTACGCCTATGATTTTATAAATGATAATTTTAAAGGTGTAAGTTTATCAAAACCAGAGGGAACCTATATGCTCTTTCTAGATTTCGAAGAATATTGTAAAGAAAAAAATGTAGACATTGAAGAAATACTAAAAAAAGGCTGGGATGTTGGAGTAGCCTATCAAGATGGAAGACCTTTTAATGGAAAGTACTCTATAAGAATGAATTTAGCCCTTCCTTTAGAAAAAGTGAAAGAAGCCTTAGATAGGCTAAAAAGATATGTAATATTATAAAAAATTAATGATTATGCTTTAAAATTTCACCCAAACGGTTTCCTTGGAAAATTTTTAATGATTTTTCAAGAAAACCGTTTTATATTTTCTTGAAATTAGTAATAAATGTGTTATAATTAGATTATGCTTTAAAGTGATATACCAACAAAGAATATAAATCAGACTTTAAACAGAGGAGTTAATTATGAATAAATTTAGTTCGAAACTAGGATTTATCCTAACGGCTGTAGGATCTGCAGTCGGTATGGCGAATGTCTGGGGTTTTCCTTATAAATTCCAGAGGGGAGGAATAGTATTTTTAATATCCTATATAGTTTTCGTATCTATATTTGCCTACTGTGGACTTGCCAGCGAATTTGCAGTTGGTAGATTTGCTCAAACAGGCACTCTAGGGGCCTACAACAAGGCTTTTAAGAGTAGAAATGAAGATACAAAAATAGGTAGAATTATAGGATATATCCCTCTTATAGGATCTCTATTAATTGCAATTGGATATGCCGTAATAGTTGCCTACGTCCTAAAGGCTCTCTTGGATTCTATAAGCGGGGCGATTTTGAGTGTGGATACCAAAACCTATTTCGATAGCTTTTCTCTAAAACCATACTCTGTAGTGCCTTTCCACTTTTTTATAATCGTAATAACCCTTATTTCTTGTATCGGAGGGGCATCTACAATAGAAAAATCAAACAAAATCATGATGCCAGCATTTTTTGTACTTTTTGTAATCCTTGCTATCAGGATTTTTACATTACCAAATGCTATAGAAGGTTACAAATATATGTTTAGGTTTGATCCTGAAATGTTAAATTGGGGGACAGTCCTAGAAGCGATGGGCCAGGCTTTTTTCTCCCTATCTGTAACAGGATCTGGCATGATCGTTGTAGGCGCCTACCTAGATGATAAGGAAGATATAGTTTCTTCATCTAAAATGACTGGTTTTCTAGATACGATTGCAGCCATGCTTTCATCATTTGTTATGATTCCAGCAATTATTGTCTACAGTATGGACCAAGTAGGTGGTCCTGGATTATTATTCCAAGTCCTACCAACAATTCTACAAGATATGGCTTTTGGAAGAATTTTTGCCATTATATTATACCTAGCAGTTGTATTTGGAGGTATCTCTTCTCTACAAAACATGTTTGAAGTAGTTTGTGAATCCCTAATGAAAAGACATCCAAAATTAAAACGAAACCTAGTATTATTTTTGATAGGAATAGTGGTTTTTGTAATCGGTGTAAATATGGAAATGATAAGCCAGTGGGGGCCATTTATGGATATAATCTCAATCTACATTATCCCAATAGGGGCTATGATTGGGGCTGTGACCTGGTTCTTTGTAATGAAAAAAGATATATTAGTCGCAGAAATAAATAAGGGGTCAAAGAAAAAATACGGAGATTTCTGGTACAACGTAGGTAAATACGTCTACACACCAATAGCAGTAGTTTTATGTATCATAGCTCTAGTATTTAAGATTTCATTCTAAAAAAATACCTTAACTAAGCATTTCGCTTGGCTAAGGTATTTTTAATTGCTATTTAATTTAAAACCATTTCAGTAAGTCTAAGTGGTTCAATGTATTCATCTTTCTTATAGACTCTCATATTCCCACCGGATATTTCGTCTATTAGGATTATTTTGTTATTTTCATCTAGACCGAATTCTAGTTTTATATCGAAAAGGTCAAGACCTTTTTCTTTGAGAGATTCCTTTATAATATCTGATATCTCACCTGTAAGTCTTTTAAGCTCTTCGTATTGGTCCTTTGTTGCAATACCTAGCACTTCCAAAGTATCTTTTGAGATTGTAGGATCACCTGCAGTGTCATCTTTGATTGTAACTTCAAATAGGCCAGGCAAATCAGATCCTTCTTCTATGTATTTGCCGTACCTTCTATAAAAAGATCCCACAGCCTTATACCTATAGATAAATTCAAGGCCTTTTCCAAGAGCTTTGGCTTTTTTTACTTCCATTGAGTTTTCGTCGGGATTTGATTTTACATAGTGGGTTGGGATATGGTTTGCTTTTAATTTTTCGAAGAAATATTCTGTAAGCCTTAGACCAGCATTTCCTGCTCCGTCTATAGATAGGCCTATTTGGTTTTCGCCTGGATCAAAGACTCCGTCCTTGCCTGTCACATCGTCTTTAAATTTCATCAAGATATTGCCGTTATCAAGAGCATAGATGTCTTTTGTCTTGCCTTTGTAAATTAAATCCATTATTTTCTCCTTATGATTTCCTTACAATAATGATATATGACTTTTTCTAATCTTACAAATAAATTTTATTTACTTAGGAAAAATTGTCAAGTAATTTACAAAAATATATAATTTGCTTTTACCATTGAAAATATTTGTAAAATTGATATACTAATTTTGTAGAAGAAAAATTAAGGAGTTATAATGTCAAAAATAGCTGTGATAATGGGTTCAAAATCTGACTACAAAACTATGAAGGAATGCTGTAATGTCCTAGATAAGTTTGGTATAGACTACGATAAGATGGTTGTTAGTGCGCACAGGACACCAGAATTAATGGTTGACTTTGCGAAAAATGCGAAAGCTAATGGATACAGCCTAATAATAGCTGCAGCTGGAGGGGCTGCCCACTTGCCAGGTATGGTTGCTGCCTCAACCACATTACCTGTAATTGGTGTCCCAATAAAATCATCCACACTTTCAGGTGTAGATTCGCTTCTTTCTATTGTGCAAATGCCATACGGCGTGCCAGTAGCTACAATGGCTATAGGAGAGGCAGGAGCAAAAAACGCTGCAATCACAGCCCTATCTATTCTTGCTATTAACGACGAAAAAATGGCAGAAAAGTATAGGAATTTTAAAATTGAATTAGAAAATATAGTAAAGAAAGATATGAAAATATGACTAAGACTATATTACCCAAAAGCACTATCGGTATAATAGGTGGCGGTCAACTTGGAATGATGCTTGCTGGTGTAGCAAAGGAAATGGGCTACAAAGTTGCAATTTTAGATCCAGGTGAAGACGCATGCGCAAGAAAATTCGCAGATTATTTTATCCATAGTGCTTTTAATGTACACAAAAATATAGAAAAACTGTGCGAGATGAGTGACGTAGTGACTTTTGAGTTTGAAAATATAGATATTAAATCTTACAAAAAACTTGAAAACAAATACAATTTCGTCCAATCATCTAGGCTTCTAGAAATAAGCCAGCACAGATTAAAAGAAAAAGAATATGCAAATAGCCTTGGAATACCTACTGTAAAGTATTTTGATTCAAACAAAGGTGATTACGAAGTAGACGGCAAATACGTCATGAAGACCACAAGGTTTGGCTATGATGGAAAGGGCCAAAAGATTATATCTTCTAACGATGAGGTCGAAGAAGATACCATTCTAGAAGAGTTAGTTAATTTAGATAAGGAAATCTCGGTAGTTGCAGTTAAGGATATCGAGGGAATCGAAATTGTGGCTGTAGTCCAAAACGAACATAGGAACAATATCCTCTATAGGTCAAATATCCCTGCTCATATAACAAAAGAGCAAGAAGAGGCAGCCATTGATTATACAAAAAGAATCCTTTCTGACAATGACTATATGGGTGTCCTTACAGTTGAGTATTTTATCTCAGATGGAAAGGTGATTTTTAATGAAATTGCTCCAAGAGTTCACAACTCTGGTCATATAACCCAACAATCGGCTACAAAAAGCCAATTTAGGGCTCACATAGAAGCAATCTGTGGCCTAAAAGTAGGGAAAATCGAAAATAGAGAAGCGACCCTTTATAATATTTTGGGTCAAAATGAAGAACATTTTATAAATGTATTTAAAGAAAAAGGGGGCTACCTTCACCTATATGAAAAAGAAGCCCGTCATAACAGAAAAATCGGACACATCAATTTTTTAGGAAATGTATACTTGGAGGAAGACTTTGAATAAGAGAATATTTGTAAAGAAGAGAGATCGTTACGATAAGGAAAGCGAAAAGCTAAAAGACTTATTTAATAGGGATTTTGGACTTAGTTTAGAAAGGGTTCATACATATGTAATCTATGACCTTTATAATATTACAGAAGACCTTTATGAAAAGGCTAAAAACAGAGTTTTCTCTGAGGTTATGATAGATGAAATTTTCGAAGAAATTGACCTGTCTAATAAAACCTATATAGCCTATGAGACTCTCCCTGCACAATTTGACCAAAGATCAGATTCTGCAATGAAGGCTCTTAAGCTAATAGATGAAAAAAGTGACGTTCTTGTAAGGTGCGGAAAACTTATTATTTTAGAAGGTAATATTTCAGAAGAAAAGCTAGAAGACCTAAAATCCTATTTGATAAATCCGATAGAATCTAGCGAAAAAGACCTATCAAAAATGGACTTTTCTATAGATTCAGAAATGAAGCCTCTTAAAGACTTGACAGGCTTTATAAATTATAGCAAAGAAGAATTAGAAGAACTAATAAAAGACTTATCCCTAGCCCTTGATTTAGAAGATTTAGAATTTATCCAAGACCACTTTAGAAAGGAAGACAGGGACCCAAGTGAAACAGAAATTTACGTTCTAGATGTATTCTGGTCTGACCACTGCAGGCACACAACCTTTGAGACAAGCCTTGATGAAGTGAAAATTGACTCAAAACTTTTCCAAAAAGAAATGCAAGATGCCTTTGATTATTATCTAAAACTAAGAGAAGAACTTGGTATAACTAAGCCAATAAGACTTATGGATATGGCATCTATTATTGGAAAATACCACACAAAAGTTTTAGGCGATACCAATATCGAAGTTTCTGAAGAGATCAATGCTTGTTCCTTTTTCACCGAAATTGAAAATAAGGGGAAAAAGGAAAAGTGGCTTATTCAATTTAAAAACGAAACCCACAACCACCCTTCAGAAATCGAACCTTTCGGTGGCGCTTCTACCTGCATAGGCGGAGCAATTAGAGACCCACTTTCAGGTAGGTCCTATGTTTACCAGGCTATGAGAGTTTCGGGTGCGGGAAATATCTTAGAAAAAAGAGAAGACACCCTGGCAAATAAGCTCCCACAAGTAGAAATTTCAAAGGGGAAAGCTCTTGGAAATTCTTCCTACGGTAACCAAATCGGTCTAGCAACAACCTACGCTCGCGAAATCTACGACGATTCCTATGTAGCAAAAACCATGGAAGTAGGGGCTGTTGTTGGAGCGGTAAAAGATGGAAATTACAAGAGAGAAGAGCTTATCCCTGGAGATATTGTAGTAATGCTTGGCGGAAGAACTGGTAGGGATGGTATCCAAGGTGCATCAGGTTCTTCAGTAATCCACGATGACACTTCCCTTACTACCGCATCAAGCCAAGTCCAAAAGGGAAATCCTGTAGAAGAAAGAAAAATCCAAAGGCTCTTTAGAAAGCCAGAAGTTACAAAACTTATTAAAAAATCAAATGACTTTGGAGCGGGTGGTGTATCTGTAGCCATCGGTGAGCTTTCAGAAGGTATTGAAATCTTCCTAGATAGGGTCAAGACCAAATACAAGGGACTTAATCCAACAGAGATTGCCATCTCAGAATCCCAAGAAAGAATGGCAGTAGGTCTAGATAAAAAAGACTATGAAGCCTTTGTCAAAGAATGTGAAAAAGAAAACCTAGAATACGTTCACATTGCAAATATAACTGACAGGAACCGCCTAGAAATGTACTACGAAGACGAAAAATTAGTGGATTTCGGAGCAGAATTTTTAGCAACTGCAGGGGTCAGAAAGCACGCTAAGGCAGAATTAGTTGATAATGTAAGGGAAAATCCATTTGTATCTAAGGAAGTTAGCAAGGAAGCTATCCTAGATGAGCTAAAAGACTTAAATGTCACCAACCAAAAGGGTATGGTTTCAATGTTTGACTCATCTGTAGGCGCGCAGACAGTTATGATGCCATTTGCAGGAAAAGAAAGAATTACACCTGTCCAAGCATCTGTAGCTGCAATTCCAACCCTTTATAGCACTCCAGATACAGCAACCATCCTTTCCTACGGTTTTATACCAAAAATCTCAAAATATTCGCCATTCTTATCAAGTATCTATGCGGTTTTAGAATCTGTAGCCAAAGTCTATGCAGTAGGTGGCAATAGGGAAGATCTTTATTTCTCCTTCCAAGAATATTTTGAAAAACTTCTTGATGATCCTAAAAAATGGGGCAAGGTAAGCCAGGCCATGCTTGGTTCTATAATAGCTCAAAGGGAAATCGGAAGACCTTCTATAGGTGGTAAAGACTCCATGTCAGGATCCTTTAACGAACTAAATGTTGTAGAAACATTAATTTCCTTTGCCTGTACACCAGTAAAAATAGAGGATGTAATCACACCAGATTTAAAGAAAGTTGGAAACAAACTTTATATAATTGAAATAGAAAAAGACGAAAAAGCCTATCCAAATCTTAAGAAAGCAATGGACGATTTTGATAAACTAAATGATTATATCAAAGACAAAAAGGTTGTATCAGCCTACGTTCAAGATTTTGGATCTGTATCTGCATCTCTAATCAAAATGGCCCTAGGAAATAAATTAGGCTTTACAATCGACTATGATAAGGCTCTTGACTTTAGTCCTTGCTCAATCGTAGTAGAAGCAATAGAAGAGCTTGATTTCAAAAAGATTGGAGAGGTTACAGAAGCTATCAAGGTAAATGGAATAGAAATAGACCTTGAAGAGGCAGAAAAATCTTACATGTCAACCCTAGAAGAAATCTACCCAACTTACTACAACCTAGATAAGGGTAAGGTTGAAAATATTTCTAACAAGGCTAGTGAGAAAATTTATTACAAGGAAAAGGTCGATGAAGTTAAGGTTGTAATTCCAGTTTTCCCTGGCACAAACTCAGAATATGACACCCAAAAAGCTTTTGAAGAGGCGGGAGCAAGTGTAAAACAAGTTATTTTCACAAATACAAGAGAAGATGATATCAAAAATTCTATAGATGAATTTGTTAGAGAGATTAAAAACTCTCACATAATCGCCTTTCCTGGTGGATTTTCTGCAGGTGATGAACCAGATGGCTCTGCTAAATTTATAGTAAATATTATAAAAAATGAGGCAGTAAAAGAAGCAATTCATGCACATCTTGCAGATAAAAAACTAATCTTAGGAATCTGTAACGGCTTCCAAGCTCTTATAAAATCAGGGCTTCTTCCTTATGGCAAGATTTGTGATCTTGATAGCTCAGACCTATCCTTATTTAGAAACACAGGTCTAAGACACATATCTGATACAGCAATTACAAGGGTATCTAATACAAATTCAGCCTGGACGCAAAACTTTGAAATAGGCGACCTCCATGAGCTTGTATTTAGCCACGGTGAGGGAAGGCTTGTTGGTGAAAAAATTGAGGAATTTAAAGACCTAGCAGCCTTCCAATATGTAAATCCTGATGGGGATGCGACCCTAAATGGCAAGTACAATCCAAATGGTTCTATATACGCCATTGAGGCAATGCTTAGTCCAGACGGTCTGATTCTAGGTAAGATGGGCCATAGCGAAAGATCTCATGTAACACTTTATAAGACAAACACCATCAAGGATAGGCAAGATATATTTAAAAACGGTGTAGAATACTTCACAAGATAAATTAGGAGAGAAAATGTTTGGAATTTGGAATATAGAAGGGGCAGCGAATATTACATTCTATGCCCTCCACTCCCTCCAACACAGGGGCCAACAAGGCGGCGGAATTGTATCTACCAATAGACAAAGGCTTAGGGGATACAGAAATATCGGTCTTTTGGCAGAAGTTTTTAAGGATAATGGCAAACTAGAAAAAATAGCAGGATCAGGTGCCCTAGGTGCCCTTTGGTATTCAAGCGGCAACTCAACAAATGTCCACAATATCGAGCCGCTTTTGTATAAATTTAATGATGGCCACCTAGGCATTGCCATGAATGGTAATCTTATAAATGCCAAAACTTTGAGGGCTAAACTAGAAGATGCTGGTGCGGTTTTTCATTCAGAAAGCCATGCAGAAATTATAATGCACCTGATTAGGCGCTCTAGAAAGAAAAAAATTGAAAATAGGTTTAAGGAAGCACTTACAAAACTTGAGGGATCATTTTCTGTAATCCTGCTTACCCAAGATAGCCTGATAGGAGCTGTTGATAAGCACGCCACAAGGCCTCTTGTCCTTGGCAAACTTGATAATTCATACACTCTAGCATCAGAGTCTTGTGCCCAAAACGTGATTGGTGCAGACTTTATTAGAGATATATCTGCAGGAGAGATGGTAATAATTGATGATGACGGCTATAAAATGGATAAGTTTACAGAACCATCTGATATTGCCATAGAAGCTATGGAATACATCTACTTTGCAAGGCCAGATTCAACTATTATGGGTAAAAATGTCCACATAGTCAGGAAAAATACCGGCAGAATTCTCGCCAGGGAATATCCTGTAGAAGCAGACATAGTTGTGGGTGTACCAAACTCGTCTCTATCCCTAGCTACTGGATATGCTGAAGAACTCGGTCTTCCCTATGAAATGGGACTTATAAAAAACCAATATATAGGCAGGACTTTTATAGAGCCTTCTCAAAACTTAAGAGATTTGGGAGTAAAGATGAAATTATCGGCCCTTGCTGACGTAGTTAGGGATAAGAGGGTAATCCTCCTTGACGATTCAGTTGTCAGGGGAACAACTTCTAAGCGTATAATTTCCATGTTAAAGGATAGGGGAGCTAAGGAAGTTCACTTAAGGATTGGTTCTCCTGAAATTATATTTCCTTCATATTCGGGAATAGATATGAAGACATCTCAGGAACTTATAGCAGCCAATATGAAAAAAGATGAGATAAGAGATTTGATCGGGGCAGACAGTCTTGAATATATTTCTATAAAGGGCCTTCAAGAAGCCATTGGTTTTGATTATCCAGAGCCAAATAGAGGGATTTCTCTTGAAATCTTTGATGGTCAATATATAGATGGACTTTGTGATTATAAAGAAGAATTTGAATCTGAACTTACAGAAGTTCAAAAAGAATTTCTAGAAAATAGAGGGGTATAAATGAGTGAAAAATACAAACAGGCAGGTGTAAGTCTAGATGCCGGTTATGAATCAGTTGATAGGATAAAAAAACACGTCGAATCTACTAAGAATAAGGGAATGATGAACATGATTGGATCATTCGGCGGGGCCTTTGACCTAGGAGCCTATGGTTTTAAAAATCCTGTTCTTGTAAGCGGAACAGACGGGGTTGGGACTAAGCTTAAGTTAGCATTTGAGATGGATAAGCACGATACAATCGGTATTGACTGCGTGGCTATGTGTGTAAATGACATCCTAGCCCAAGGAGCAAGGCCACTTTTCTTTTTAGACTACATTGCTTGCGGCAAAAATGATCCGGCTCAGATTGAAGCAATTGTAAAGGGAGTTGCAGAAGGTTGTAGACAGTCAGAAGCTGCCCTAGTAGGCGGGGAAACTGCAGAGATGCCAGGTTTTTATAAGGAAAATGAATACGACATAGCAGGTTTTGCGGTAGGATGTGCTGAAAAGGAAGATTTAATTAATATACAAGATACAAAAGCTGGTCAAGTTGTAATTGGTATCCCTTCTTCAGGTTTTCATTCAAATGGTTTTTCACTTATTAGAAAAATATTAAAAGATGAAAATATAAGTCTTGACCAAGAATTTAATGGAAAGACTATTGGAGAAGCCCTACTTAGACCAACCAGGATTTATGCAAAAGAAGTTCTTACACTTCTAGAAAATGTTAGGCCAGCTGGAATTTCCCACATTACAGGTGGTGGATTCATAGAGAACCTACCAAGAGCTATTAAAAAGGGTCTAGGAATTACGATTTATAAGGATTCTTACGAAGTTCCAGAAATATTTAAATTCATCGAAGAAGCTGGCAAAATCGACCACGATGAAATGTATGAAATCTTCAATATGGGAGTTGGTCTAGCCCTTATAGTTGACGAAACCGATAAGGAAAAAGTCCTCAATCTAATCGATGATGCCTTTGTTCTTGGCGAAGTTACAGATGAGGAAGGAATTAAATTTCTATGAAAAAAATAGGAATATTCGCCTCAGGTACAGGCACAAACTTCGAGGCTCTGGCTGATTCTGATGAGATAAAATCCTTAGCTGATATAAAAATCATGGTTTGTGATAAGCCAGACGCAAGAGTTATCGAAAAGGCAAAGACGAGAAATATAGAAACTTTCGTTTTTAATCCAAAAGATTATGAAAACAAAAATGCTTATGAAGAAGAAATTTTAAAAAAGGTAAAAAATTTAGATTTTATATTCTTAGCAGGTTATATGAGAATTCTTACAGGAGATTTTCTAGAAAATTTTGCCGGCAAGGTTATAAATATCCATCCATCACTACTTCCAAAATACAAGGGGATTGAGTCGATCAAGAGGGCCTACGAAAATCGTGAGGAATATATAGGCGTTACTATCCATTATGTAAATGAAGAAATAGACGGTGGAGAGATTTTAGCCCAGGATAAGCTTAGGGTTGATTATGGAATGGATCTAGACCAAGTAGAAGATGAAGTCCATAAATTAGAGCACAAACTTTATGTAAAGACAGCATTAGAGATTTTAAAGGGGGAGAAATGAGAAAGGCTTTAATAAGTGTAAGTGATAAGGCAGGAGTTGCAGAATTTGCCAAAAACTTAATAGAAAATGATTTTGAAATTGTATCCACAGGTGGAACTCTTAACCACCTTAGGGAAAATGGAGTGACTTGTACACCTATTGAAGAATATACAGGTTTTCCAGAAATCCTAGAAGGTAGGGTCAAAACCCTACATCCAAAAGTTCACGGCGGCCTTCTTTCAAAAAGAGATAATGAAGACCATACAAAAGAGCTTAAGGAAAATGAAATTGACTATATCGACCTTGTCTGCGTGAACTTATATCCATTTGCAGAAACCCTTAAAAAAGAAGGGGTTAGCCATGATGAAATCATAGAAAACATAGATATAGGTGGTCCTTCTATGCTAAGATCTGCAGCCAAAAATTATAAGTTTGTGACAGTTGTCACAGACAAAAACGACTATGATACAGTCATCAAAGAACTCCTCAAAGATGGCGATACAAGTCTTGAAACAAGGGAAAAGCTTGCCTACAAGGTCTTTAAGAAAACAAGCGAATATGATACCTTGATTGCTAATTATTTTGCAGGAAAGGTTGGTGAAAAAGATAATACTATATCCTTAAATTATAAACTAGAAGACGAACTAAGATATGGTGAAAACCCACACCAAAAGGCATCCTTCTATGTATCAGATGAGAAAGTTTCTTATGCCTTACAAGATGCTAAACAGCTTCACGGAAAGAAAATGTCCTATAACAACATCCAAGATGCATCAGCTGCGCTTGATATCTTATGGGAATTTGACGAGACAGTTTGTGTTGGCCTAAAACATATGAACCCATGCGGGGTTGCTATAGGCGAGACTGTATTTGAAGCCTACACTAGGGCCTTTGAAGCAGATCCTGTGTCAATCTTTGGTGGCATAATTGCAATAAACGGGACAATCGATAAGGCTACTGCAGAAAAAATGAACGAAATTTTCCTAGAAATCGTCCTAGCCTACGATTATGAAGATGAAGCCCTTGAGATTTTGAAGCAAAAGAAAAATATAAGACTATATAAGATTCCGGAAAAAACCAAGGAAAATGGCAAGCTAATAAAATCTGTTAGGGGCGGTATCCTAGTCCAAAATTATGACGATAGGGTCTATGACAAGCTCGAAACTGCTACAGAAAGAAAACCTAGCGGGGATGAACTTAAAGACCTATTATTTGCCTATAAGGTTGTTAAACACGTCAAATCAAATGCAATCCTCATTGCCAAAGACGGTCAAACTCTAGGAGTTGGAGCAGGTCAAATGAATAGGGTAGGAGCAGTTGAAATAGCTATAAAACAAGCAGGAGATAAGGCGAAGGGAGCTGTCCTTGCATCAGATGCCTTCTTCCCATTTAGGGACAGTGTTGACTTTGCTGCCAAATACGGAATCAGCGCAATTATCCAACCAGGTGGATCAATTCGTGATGAAGAATCAATCGAAGCTTGTGATGAAAATGGTATAGCCATGGTATTTACAGGCATGCGCCACTTTAAACATTAATATGAAAAGAGTACTAATAGTAGGAAATGGCGGTAGGGAGCATGCTATTTCTGATAAATTAAATAGGGAAGGCCACGAAATTTATATGCTGGGAGAAAATCCTGGAGTGTCCCGTTTTGGCACTTGCATTGATATAGAAGAAGAAAACTTATCCGATTTTTGCAAGGAAAAAGATATTGACCTTGTAATTATAGGACCAGAAGCATATTTAGTAGATGGACTTACTGATAAATTAGAGCGAGCTGGAATTAGAGTTTTTGGGCCAAATAAAGACGCCGCCATACTTGAAGGGTCAAAGGCCTTTGCTAAAGATTTTATGAAAAAATATGAGATTCCAACAGCAGCCTACGAGAATTTTACAGATTTTAAAAAAGCTCTAGCCTATATCGAAAAATCTGACTTTCCACTTGTAATTAAGGCTGACGGGATTGCGGCAGGTAAGGGTGTAATAATTGCCCAAGACCTAAATGAAGGAAAAGCTGCCCTTGAAGAAATCATGGTCAATAAGAAATTCGCAGAAGCCGGTGCTTCTGTTGTGATTGAGGAATTCTTAGAAGGCGAAGAGTTTTCTCTATTAGCCTTTGTGTCAGGTGAAAAAATTATGCCAATGAAGGTTGTCCAAGACCACAAGAGAGCCTTTGATAATGATAAGGGCCCAAATACAGGTGGTATGGGCGTTTATATGCCAATAAAAAATATCACATATTCTGACATAGAAGAAGCCATAGAAAAGGTACTAAAACCAACTGCCCTTGGGATGATTGAAGAAGAAAGAGTCTTTAAGGGAGTCCTTTTTGCAGGCCTTATGAAAACAAAGGATGGGATCAAAACCATTGAATACAACGTACGTTTTGGAGATCCTGAGACAGAACTAATAATGCTAGCTATGGAGTCTTCACTTTTTGATATAGCAAATAAAGTTATCGATGGGGAAGAATTTGAAATTAAGTGGAATGACAAGGCCTATATAGGTGTTGTCCTTGCCTCAAAGGGTTATCCAGAAGACTATGACAAGGGATTTGAAATAGAGGGGCTTGATACTCTTGATTCAAAAATTTTCCATATGGGTACAAAAGAAGAGAACGATAATATTCTTACAAATGGCGGAAGAGTCCTAATAGTGTGCGGAGAGGGAGACAATCTTGCAGAAGCGAGAGATGCCGCTTATAGGGATGTTGAAAAAATTAAGTGCGAAAATCTTTTCTACAGAAAAGATATAGGACATTTATCTTTATAGAGGTGAATTAATGAAAACAGATTACGAAATTTCGCTAAGTGCGACAAAAGAAAAAATAGAAGACGTTGCAGCTAAAATTGGTATATCGGAAGATAAGCTAATAAAATATGGGAACTATAAGGCAAAGATAAAAAGAGAAAAATTTGACAATCTATCTGAAAATCTAGTTCTAGTCACATCTATAAACCCAACCTCATCAGGAGAAGGTAAGTCAACTGTGACAGTAGGCCTGTCTGACGGTCTAAATAAAATCGGCAAAAAATCTACAGTTGCCCTTAGAGAACCATCTTTTGGACCAGTTTTAGGTAGAAAAGGTGGAGCAACAGGCGGAGGCTATGCCCAAGTTGTGCCAATGGATGAGATTAACCTCCACTTTAATGGAGATTTCCACGCAATCACATCAGCTCACAATGCGATTATGGCAGTTATAAACAACCACATCTTCCAAGGAAATGAGCTTGGATTTAAAAAGGTAATGTTTAACTACGTCATGGACATGAACGAAAGAGCTCTTAGAAATATTAAAATCAACGCAAACAAAAAGGATGAGAGGGAATCTTCTTTTGATATTACAGTTGCAAGTGAAATCATGGCCATTCTTTGCCTAGCAGAAGACTTAGACGACCTAAGATCTAGAATTGGTGATATCCTTGTTGGTTATAATGAAAAAGATGAGCCAATTTTTGCAAAAGATTTGGATGTTGAAGGTGTTGTTGTAGCAATCCTAAAAGATGCTATGAATCCAAACCTAGTTCAAACATTAGAAAACAACCCTGCTATAATCCATGGTGGACCATTTGCAAACATAGCTCACGGCTGTAACTCAGTAATTGCTACAAAAACAGCCCTTAAATACTCTGATTATGTAATTACAGAGGCAGGTTTTGGAGCAGATTTAGGTGCTGAGAAGTTTTTAGACATCAAATGTAGGGTATCAGGTCTAAAACCAAAGGCAACTGTTGTAGTTGCAACAATCAAGGCCCTTAAGCTTCACGGCGGAGTAGATGAGGGAAATTTAAAAGAAGAAAACCTAGACGCTCTTAAAGAAGGGGTTAAAAACCTAGAAAAGCACGTGGAAAACATGAGAAAATACGACCTACCAGTAATAGTTGCCCTAAATGAATTTGTGACAGATACTGAAGCTGAAATTAAATTCATGGAAGAATGGGCAAAAGAATTTGGTGTAGAATTCTCCCTAACTCAAGTATGGGCAAAGGGTGGCGAAGGTGCAGTAGACCTTGCAGAAAAGCTTGTAAAACTTGTAGAAGGAAATGATAAAGAAATGAAACTTCTATATGAAGATAACCTATCCACAGAAGAGAAAATTAACACAATAGCCAAAGAAATCTACGGAGCAGCTAAGGTTAATTTCACCGATGAAGCAAGGGAAGTATTAGAAAAAATCGACTCTCTTGGCTATAGAGACTATCCAGTATGCATGGCCAAAACTCCAGCATCTCTTACTGATGATGGTAAAATAAAGGGCAGACCTGAAGGCTTTGAAATCACAGTTTCTGATATAAAAATCAATACAGGAGCTAGATTCATAGTAGCCTACTTAAACAAGGTCCTAACCATGCCAGGCCTTCCAAAACATCCAAACGCCCTAGATATAGACGTTGACGAAAATGATAATATTATAAACTTATTCTAGAAATTAAGCGGGTCCGCCCGCTTTTTTTTTGAAACATTTTTTGTGAAATCCTTTTTTTTCTATTTTGATTTGTGATATAATGAAGTTATCAAGATAAAGGAGGACAGTATGAAAAAGTTTTTATTAATTTGTGCCTTGGCTCTTGCTTTTACAGGATGCAATAAGGAAGCTAATTTAGATCATGGCGTAAAAATAAGCGAGGCTAAGACAGATGTAGATGTTGTTGAGTATTTTGGTGAAGAAAATAAATTGGACCTTGCTTACAATACTTATTCCCTAAAAGGACTCGACACAGAAAAGCTAGAGATGAAACTATTTTCTATAAAAGACGGGGAAGTTAATGACTTTGTAGATGGACCTTTAATTGATGTCAAAGATAATTCATTGCTTGGTATTGGTTTTAATGAAAATTCATATACCGACTTTAGGATAGATGGAGATAAAGTAAATTATAATGTAAGTTATGAGTCAGATTCCGCTATAGACAAGGACTATTTTAACAAAACTTATTGGCTAGATCAAGGAGATATTAAGGATAAGGAATCAACTATCCTTTTTGTTGGCATGTCCAAGGATGATAAGGATATTGATATAAAAAATATCACTAAAGAAGACCTTAGAAAAATGACTGAGGAAGATAAGGATCTTAAGATTTTAGCCTTTGAGCTTATCTTAGATAAAAAAGAAGAGTAATTTCCTTATTGTAGGAGGGAATATGAAAAAGAGAAATATCTTATTAAGTCTACTTTTAATTATAAGTTTAGCGGCTTGCAAAGTAGATGTAAAAAATGCAGAAGATGTTATGCTAACAAAAGAAGACTATGAGCTTAACGTGTTTGACACCTTTGACGGGGGAGATAATTTAGATTATGGAGCAGGTGTCTATTCCTTCAAGGGAATAAGACCTGATGATCTTCGTCTGACCCTTTCAACCTATGAAAATGGGGAAATCCTTGAAGCTTTTGATATTGAGCTTCCTAAAATAGAAGATACGGACAAGCTTGGTATAGCGGTAAATTCTAGCAAAATATATATATATGATCTATCGGATAATAAAACTTCTGTACTTACTCACTATGAATTTAAAGATAAAAAACTTAATCACAAGATGGCAAATGGCTGGCAGTGGGATAATGGTGGTGTAATAAAAGATGGAGAAGTTTACCCTGTATTTGCAAGTTTTTCTAATGAAGCTAATTCTTTGATAACACCAATATTTCATGAAGATGATATAAGAGATTGGATAAAAAATAATAAGGAATATTCAGGTATGATTCTGGAATTAAGGCTTGAAGATAGGAAAAATAGCAGTGGTTAATCCACTTTTTTCTCTTTTAAATTTTTTAGATAGAAATGGCAAAAAAAGTAAAATAGATTATATAAGTAAGAAAGGAAATAATGTTGAATTTTTAGGAAAAGCACTTTATTTATTGCTACTAATAGTTTTTATGAGATTTTTCTACTTTATTTTGAGGAAATCTTTTGAAGATAAAAATTCAACCACGGTGAAAATCGCAACAAGGGGCATAGTCTTATTTTACTATACAATCGTGATTCTAACTCTATTTGCCTATGCTATTTTTGCCACAGAAATGGGAGCCAATAAGAGAATAATAGCAGGTCTTATTGCTATTTTCATGACAATCTATTTTGGGATTATAATTAAGAAATATATATAAAAGGAAGCTTATTAATGTGGATGATTTTTGGGGCGGCGGCAATAATTTTCGCCTTATTTAATATTATAAATTATAAAAACAAAGCTAATATCTTTAGATTTTTGAGCATGTCTTTTACAAGTCTAAGTGTATGTGCTTTTTATGCCGATGGGGCAGGAAGAGTTGTTAGAGGAGACCTGGGAGGCCTAATGGATACCATGCCTACAATCTCTAAAGCACTTTGGGTCTGTGTGATTATGTCTATTATGATTAATTCCTACTCGTTAATCAAAGGGAGAAGAGATGGAGAAAATATATTATAGCGTAAAACAAATTCTATTGTTAATTTTCCTCTTTATTATAAGTCAAGTTCTCTACAAATATTTCACGCAAGTTATTTACCTATTAAAGTGGACGGCTGACAGGTATTATATTCTTTTTTTAATAATCTTAGGTCTAAATTATTTTGAAAAATTTCAGATTTCAAAAAAACTGATGACAGGTCATGTGTTCGGACTGGTGATTGGTGAGATAGGCGGAATGATTATTTATTTTTCTAATATCAAAAAAATTACCCCAAGCATGAGTCCTGAAGAAGTATATATCTTATCCAAAAATCCCGCCGTTTTGATTTACTTTTGTATTTTGATTTTATTTTTAATCTATGGAATCTATAAACAAAAAAGAGTAGGTTATAGACCCATTCCTAGATTTTAAAAACCATCCTTATTATCCCGAATATCAAAAGATGAAGAGGATAAAATAGGTAGTTAAATATTTTGTTTTGCTTACCCTTTTCGCCATTATATAATAAAACTGTGGCAAAGCCAAGGATGGCGTAGATTTCCTTTATAATAACAAGGTATCCTAGTCCTGATGCTAATAGTCTTTTGTCGTAGAAAAGGTAGTAGATATAGATTATTATAATTGCATAGTATTCGTAGTCAGCAAAAATTAGCATAGAGCCAAGGCTTGATAGGGCCACAAGAATAATCGAAATAAAGATCCATAGGGGTCTTTTTTTGATTTTCTCTTTTATTTTGTCTATTACCATGATTGTAAAAAGCCCTAATGCTAGGCCCCAGAGAATATTTTGTGACCATGTATTTATAAAGACAGCTGACTGGAACATATCGTAAGGGATTTAAGAAATTATTGCAAAAATAAGTAGGTTTCTTAGATATGACCAGCGTGATTTTGTTTTGAAAAATCCTTCTACAATACAAAAGCAAAAGATAGGAAAGGCAATCCTGCCAAAGACATCAAAAATTGTTGTTAGTATTACAAGTGGGCCAGAGCCTGTTAGGTAGGGTGTTATGATTGCCTTATTAAAATGATCGATAGACATAGATATGAAAGCAATATATTTTAATTGAGCGCTATTGATTCCATTAAAATTTTTAATTTTATCCATAAAGTCTCCTATTATAAAATTATTTGAAGATTTTATCCCAAAATTATTTAATTTCCAAGTTTTAGGTAAAAAAATTCCCGATTAGAATTTTAACCGGGAAATTTTTTTAAATCCTATTTATTTTTTTCGATTGCTGCTTGGGCTGCTGCAAGTTTTGCTATTGGAACTCTGAATGGTGAGCAAGAAACATAGTCAAGACCTACATTGTATAGGTATTTAACAGTGTTTGGTTCACCACCGTGTTCACCACAGATACCAAGGTGGAGGGCAGGATTTTCCTTAAGTCCCTTTTCTACAGCTGTTTCTACTAAGAAACCAACACCTTTTTGGTCTAACACTTGGAAAGGATCTTTTTCAAATATGTCTTTATCTATATAAGCTGGTAGGAATTTACCTGCATCGTCTCTTGATAGACCGTAGGTCATTTGTGTAAGGTCGTTGGTACCGAAACTAAAGAAGTCTGTGATTTTTGCAATTTCGTCAGCTGTTATAGCAGCTCTTGGAATTTCTATCATAGTACCAAGTAGATAGTTGATTTCCATGCCTTGCTCTTCAAAGACTTTTTCTATCTCTTCTCTTACAACATCTTTTACAAAGGAAAGTTCGTTGGCATCAGATGATAGTGGAATCATGATTTCTGGTACAACTTTTACGCCCTCTTTGTTTAGTCTAACTGCTGCTTTAATAATTGCTCTTGCTTGCATTCTAGAAATTTCTGGATAGATAACGCCAAGTCTAAGACCTCTAAAGCCTAGCATTGGGTTTACTTCTTCTAGCTCTTTGATTCTTTCCTTAACTCTAGCTGGTTCTAGTTTTAATTCAAGGGCAAGGTCAGCTATTTCCTTATCTCCCTTTGGTAAAAATTCGTGAAGAGGTGGGTCTAGAAGTCTTACAGTTACAGGTCTTTCACCCATTAGTTTGTATATTTGGTAGAAGTCTTCTTCTTGCATTGGAAGAATCTTATCTAGGGCAGCTTGTCTTGTTTCTATATCTGATGCAAGGATCATCTTTCTAACTTGGAAAATCCTATCGTCAGCAAAGAACATATGTTCGGTCCTACATAGGCCGATACCTTCTGCGCCAAATTCTAGGGCTTGTTTGGCATCTCTTGGTGTATCAGCATTTGTCCTTACTTTCATATCCCTATACTCATCTACCCATTCCATGAATTCTCCGAATGCTCCGTGCATTTGTGGTGGTTGAGTAGCTAGAGCACCAGCATAGATTGCACCAGTAGAACCATCGATAGAGATTGTATCCTCACCTGTTAGGACTTGTCCATTTACTCTTATAGTATGTTCAAGTTCGTTTACGTGGATATCTGACGCACCGGATACACAGCACTTACCCATACCTCTTGCAACTACTGCAGCGTGTGAGGTCATACCGCCACGAGCTGTTAATATACCAACTGCTGATACCATACCTTCAAGGTCTTCTGGGCTTGTTTCTTCACGAACAAGGATTACTTTTTCGCCTTCTTTTGCTCTCTTTGTAGCTTCTGCTGCAGAGAAGGCAATTTTACCTACTGCCGCTCCTGGAGATGCTGCAAGACCAACTGTAAGGGCTTCTGCCTTATCTAAAGCTTCTTGGGTAAAAGTAGGGTGGAGTAGACCGTCTAGGTCTTGTGGATTTACCCTTAAAAGGGCTTCTTTTTCGCTAACTAAACCCTCTTTAACCATATCTACAGCTACTTGTACAGCTGCTTGGGCAGTTCTCTTACCATTTCTTGTTTGAAGTATATAGAGTTTGCCATCTTGGATGGTAAATTCCATATCTTGCATGTCTTTGTAGTGTTTTTCAAGTGTTTGAGCTGTATTATAAAATTCATCATAAACTTCAGGCATTAGGTCATGTAGGTGGCTGATTGGTTCAGGTGTTCTTACACCGGCTACTACGTCTTCACCTTGGGCATTCATTAGGTATTCACCGTATAGAACGTTTTCACCAGTGGCTGGGTTTCTTGAAAATGCTACACCAGTACCAGAAGTTTCGCCCATGTTACCAAATACCATAGTTTGAACGTTGACAGCTGTACCCATTTTATCATCTATATCGTTAAGTTTTCTATAAAGGATAGCTCTTGGGTTATTCCATGAAGAAAATACTGCAGAAACTGCTGCATCTAGTTGAGCTCTAGGATCTTGTGGGAATTCTTCTCCAGATAATTCCTTATAAACTTCTTTGTATTTTTCAACTACATCTACAAAGTCTTCTGCTGTAAGGTCGTGGTCTGTAGAAACGCCTTTTTCTTCTTTTTTGGCACTAAGGACATCTTCGAATTTATTCTTATCAAAGCCCATAGCAACGTCAGAAAACATTTGAATAAATCTTCTGTAAGAGTCATAAGCAAATCTCTTGTTATTTGTCTTATTTTCAAGGCCCTTAACAGCTATATCATTTAGACCTAGGTTTAGGATTGTATCCATCATACCTGGCATTGATATTGGAGCGCCTGACCTAACTGAAACTAGAAGTGGGTCTTCGTTGTTACCAAAAGTCTTGCCATTGTGTTTTTCTAGATCTTTGATGTGTTGTGTAATTTCGTCATTAAGCTCATCCCAGATTTTTTTATCTTCTTTATAGTATCTGATACAAGCTTCTGTAGTTACTGAAAAACCATATGGTACATTGATTCCCATATTAGTCATTTCTGCTAGGTTTGCACCCTTACCACCTAGAAGGTCTCTCATTGTTTTGTTACCTTCATCAAAGTTATAAACGTATTTTGTGCTCATAATTTTTCCTTCCTTTATTTTTTATTTAAATTATTGATGATAATTTCTGAAGTTTCTTCGATAGATTTGTAGGTCACATCTATAATCATGCAGCCTAGGTCATTCATAAGAGCTAAGGCATAATCAACCTCGCTATCTATTCTTTCTTTTGATGAATAGAGTGAATCAACCGATAGGCCGAGAGACTTTAATCTCTCTTCCCTAATTTTTCTAAGAACTTCCTTATCTACAGTTATTCCAAAAATCTTATTAGGATCTATTTCAAATAAGGCCTGTGGGACTTGTGAATCCACTAAGATCGGAATATTGCTTACCTTATAGCCAAGGCTAGCAAGATACATTGATAGGGGAGTCTTAGATGATCTTGAAACTCCAATGATTGCTATGTCGCAAAAATTTAGTCCCTCAAAATCTTGCCCGTCATCAAAGTTTATTGCAAAATCAAGAGCCTCAATCCTTTTAGCATGGACATTTTCTTCTAATTCCATATTACTTATAGGTTCTTTAGGCTTTTGATCTAAGTAGGTCGCCATTTTTGATACGGAATAATCAATAAGACCTATTTCTTTTAGATTTTTAGACTTTAGAAAATCTTTGACATAACGATTCATTTCAGAATCTCTAAATGAGTGATAAATTATCGAACTGTTATCATCTTTAATTGATGTTAATATCTGTGATAGCTTATATTTACTAGTTATCCTATCGAATAGTTTAATTTCATAAGATGTTTCAAAACGGCTCATAGTTGTATTAACCATATCGATAAGGGCTAGGGCATTCCTATCTGAGATTATATATACTAGCAATTTCATAATTTCTCCTACACCAAGACTCTATGATTATTATATCAAAAAAAACAAAATAATGAAAATATTTTCATGTAAAATTTATAATTATCCTTAGTACATAGTTAATGTTCTTATAATCATAGGATTACTTTATAGATAGATAAATATAATTTGCGAGGAAATCCATATCATGTAAATCTTTGATAAAAAAATTACATTTATTCTAGGTGTTGACATTTAGGGATTTATAAATATAATAATTCTAACAGTTTAATACTAACAATGAAAGAGGATTAGCCTATGAAGTCCTTTAGAGAGAAGATGCTTGGTGAAAATCTTTGGAACAATTAGGTGAAGGTTGCTTTCATATATGTTAATGTAGCATGCATAAATGCGAGAAAGAGTCTTTTTATAAGAAATTTAGGTGGTAACGCGATAATTCGTCCTAGAATGCGTTATCACTTTTTTATTGGGAGGAGAAAATATGGATACAAAATATAGTCCACAGGATTTTGAGAAAAAAATCTATGAGAAATGGGAAGATGGCGGCTATTTTAAAGCAAGAGTAAATAGGGATAAAAAGCCATTTACTATTGTTATGCCACCACCAAATGTTACAGGTCAACTTCACCTTGGCCATGCCCTAAATAATACCCTACAAGATATTATAATTAGGTATAAGAGATTAGCAGGTTTTGAAGCTCTTTGGATACCAGGAACAGACCACGCTTCAATCTCTACAGAAGCAAAGGTTGTAGGAAAGATTGCCAAAGAAGGAAAGACTAAGGCAGATCTTGGTAGAGATGGCTTCCTTAAGGAAGCTTGGGACTGGACCCACGAATATGGTGGCACAATCAAAAGACAGCTAAGAACAATAGGCGTTTCTTGCGATTGGGACCATGATTCCTTTACCATGGACCCTAATCTAACTCGTGCTGTCAAAAGAGTTTTCAAAAAAATGTACGATGACGGCCTAATTTACAGGGGAAATAGGATTGTAAACTGGGATCCAATGGCAGAGACTGCAATTTCTGATGCAGAAGTTTATCATAAGGACCAAAAGGGTAAACTTTGGTATATCAAATACCACTACGAAAATTCAGATGAATTTATTACTATAGCAACAACTCGTCCAGAAACTATGCTTGGTGACCTAGCTGTAGCAGTAAACCCAGAAGACGAACGCTTTAAAGATAAGATTGGTAAAAACCTAATCCTTCCACTTGTCGGTAGGAAAATTCCAATAATTGCAGATGATTATGTAGATATGGAATATGGAACAGGTTGTGTAAAAATAACCCCATCCCATGACCCTAACGATTTTGAAGTAGGAAGTCGCCACGACCTAGGCCAATGTGTTGTTCTTGATACAAAAGCCCATGTAGTAGAGGGCTACGGTAGATATTCAGGAATGGATAGGTATGAGGCAAGAAAAGCAATCCTAGAAGATCTTGAAAAGGAAAACCTACTTGTTAAAATCGAAGAAATTGAACATGCTGTGGGTTATTCTGAAAGAACAGACGTTGTAATTGAACCACTGATTTCAAAACAATGGTTTGTAAAAATGGATGAATTTGCCAAAATGTGTATTGATGCCTATAATTCTGGCGAACTAACACTTATTCCTGAAAATCTATCCAAAACCTACATGAACTGGCTAGAAAACATCAGAGACTGGACAATTTCTCGTCAACTTTGGTGGGGACATAGACTTCCAGTATTTTATACAGAAGATGGGGAAATAATTGTATCAGAAGAAGAACCAGATGAAAACGGAATCTTGGAGGGCAAGAAAGTTACCCAAGAAGAAGATACACTAGATACTTGGTTCTCATCAGCCCTATGGCCATTTGCAACCCTAGGCTGGCCAGAAGAAAATGAAGAGTTTGATTATTTCTTCCCAACAGACATCCTTATTACAGGCTATGACATAATATTCTTCTGGGTAATCAGAATGGTATTTGCATCAATGTACACAACAGGGAAGGTGCCTTTCTCACACGTATTATTCACAGGTCTAATTAGGGATAGCCAGGGCAGAAAGATGAGTAAGTCTTTAGGAAATGGTGTAGATCCAATAGATGTAGTAGAAAAATACGGAGCAGATGCCCTAAGATTTACCCTTATTACAGGCAATTCACCTGGCAATGACATGAGATATGACGAAGATAGGCTTCTTGCATCAAGAAATTTTGCTAACAAACTATGGAATGCATCAAGATTTGTTCTTATGAATATAGATGAATCAGATGATTTAGAATTTGACGGTAAAAACTTGATACTCGAAGACGAATGGATCCTAAAAAGACTTAACCAAGTTATAAAAGATGTGTCTAAAAATCTTGATAAATACGAAATAGGTTTGGCAGCAGACAGGATTGAAGATTTTATTTGGAATGAATACTGCGATTGGTATATAGAATTTGCAAAAATCAGACTTTATGGAGAAGACGAGGATGCAAAAACAGATGTAAAGAGAGTCCTTCTTTATGTTCTAAAATCTATGCTAATTCTTCTACATCCATTTATGCCATTTATCACAGAAGAAATCTATTCATCACTCCCAAATAAAAAAGACATGCTAATTGTAGAAACTTGGCCAGAAATTAGGGAAGAATTTAACTTTGTAGAAGAAGAGAGAAATGTAAACTCTGTAATAAAGGCAATCACAGCCATCAGAAACCAAAGAGCAAGCCTAAATGTCCCTGCAAAAACAAAGCAAAAACTAACTATAGTTGCTGAAAATGAAAAAAATAAGGAACTAATTGAGCAAATCAAAGATCAATTTAATAATCTTGCCAGTGCAAGCGAAGTCAATGTTTTAGAAAAATCTGAAGCAAATATTTCTGATGACGGTCTTGTAAAGCTTGTATTCAATGAGTTTTCTGTATATATGTCCCTTGATGAATTAATGGACTATGAAAAGGAAAGAGAACGTCTAAAAGGTGAGATTAAGAAAATCGAGTCAGAAATCAAAAGGGCAGAAGGTAAGCTTTCAAACAAGGGCTTTACAGACAAGGCCCCAGAAGCTGTAGTAAATAAAGAAAGAGAAAAACTTGCTGACTATAAGGACCTACTAGAAAAAACCAAGGCAAGCCTTGAAGAAATAAAGGATAAGTAATGTACGGTGAATTTTCTTATATCTATGATAAGCTAAGTTTTGATATAGAATATGAAAAATATGCTGATAATATAAAGACCCTTGCCAAAAAATATGGGATTAACAATAACAATATGCTTGAGCTCGCTTGCGGCTCGGGCATGCTAACCCAGTATTTTTTTGATGACTTTGACAGGATAGATGCCCTTGATATATCAACAGACATGCTAAATTGTTTTGCAGAAAAATACGATAATGACAAGGTAAACCTAATCTACTATGACATGGTAGAATATGAGAAAAAAGACTTTTACGATTTAATTGTAATCCTACTTGATAGTGTAAACTATGTAACAAAACCATCTGATCTAGAAAAACTTTTTAGAAATTCCTATGACAACCTAAAAGACGATTCACTTTTGGTCTTTGATATTAATTCAGAAATGAAAATGCGCGAGATCTTTGGTTCAGAGTGCTATATCTATGAGTATGAAGATATCTTCTACACTTGGGATAATTATTTAGAAGATGACTTAATAGATATGAACCTAAACTTTTTTGTAGAAAATCCTGACGGATCTTATAGGAGAATCGAAGAATACCAGCAAGAAAGAATCTACACTATTGATTATGTCAAAGACTTACTTGGTAGAATAGGTTTTGTAGATATAAAGATTTTTGATGAGGATACTTTTGGAGATTTAAATGAAGATACTTTAAGAGTTTTATTCTCAGCTAGAAAGGCGGCTAAATGAGCTTAGGAGTTGTTAAATTTTTTGATAACAAAAAAGGTTTTGGCTTTATAAAATGGGGAGGAGAAGACCTCTTCGTTCACTATTCGGATATCATAAGTGATGATGAATTTAAAAGGCTAGAAACTGGGGATAATGTAGAATTTGAAAAAATAGATGCCCCGAGAGGCCCACAGGCAAAAAAAGTAAAGAAATTATAAAAAATTCCCTCTAGTCTGAGGGAGTTTTTATTTGATAAACTATTTTACCAAGTCATAATCATATAGGTCTACTCCAGGGGCAAGGCTTATATTTTTATATCCTAGGTCTAGGAGGCTTTCAATTGCCATCATAGATCTGCCATTTGTCCTACAGTGGACTACGAGCTTATCGTTTTTATCTAGGTCAAAATCATTTGCTAAGATATTATCTAGGGGTACATTTATAGCGTTTTTGATGTGGCCTTCCTTATATTCTTCTTCGGTTCTTACATCGATAATTTTATAGGAATCATCAAGTTTTCCTAAATCTTTGCCAGAAATTTCTTTTATACTCATAGTAGCTCCTTTTTTACATTATTATACTATAAATTTATTTTTTTAATATTTTGTTTAAAATCTATCGTTTTTTGGTAAATTAATATAGAGGTGAATTATGAAAATTTTATTAACAGGTTTTGATGCCTTTAATGGCGAAAAAATTAATCCTTCAAGTCTTATTTTAGAAAAACTTGATGATAATATAGACGGTCATGAGATAGAAAAGCTTATGCTTCCTACATCCTTCTATAAGGTGAAAGATTTGATAGAAGAGAAGGTTCTTGCGTTTAAGCCTGATATTATTATTTCTTTGGGCCAAGCAGGAGGAAGGAGTGAGATCACAGTTGAAAGAGTGGCAATTAACATAGCAGACGCTTCTATTTCTGATAATGACGGAAAAAAACCAATCGATGAAAAAATACGTTTAGACGGTGAAAATGCATATTTTTCAAGCCTACCAATCAAGGCTATTGTAGAAAATTTAAGAGAAAATGAGATTCCTGCATCAGTGTCAAACTCAGCAGGCACTTATGTTTGCAATTTTGTAATGTACAATGATTTATACTTGGCAGAAAAATACAAAGATATGGCTGCAGGCTTCATCCATGTCCCATATTTACCAGCCCAAGTTCTTGATAAAAGAGGGATGGCTTCCATGAGCCTAGGTGATATGGTAAGGGCGGTAGAAATTATCATCAAAACAAGTATTGCCTATAAGGATAAGGAAGATTTAGAAAAAGCTGAAGGGAGGATTTGCTGATGACTCCCAAACTTATTATTATTCTTTTAATCTTATTTGTACCTCAAATATTTTATCTAATAAAAGAAATCCGCTATAAGTCATTTGATATGACTAAAAAATATTTTAAGAGGTATTCTGTAATAAATGACGGATCCTATGAGGAAATCTACCTTACAAATACAGATGGTTTCGATCTTTTTGTTAGGATACTAGGTCATGAAAATCCTAAGGGCATAGTGCAAATAGTCCATGGAGTTGCAGAGCATTCAGGAAACTATATGGATTTTGCAAAAAATTTAAATGACAATGGCTACATAGTTGTAATGGATGATCACAGAGGCCATGGCAAGTCTATATCTACATCCTATCCTAATGGCTATATGAAAAGGGCAGAAGAGATAGTAGACGATGAAATTATGATTGCAAAATATATCAAGGAAAGATATCCTAATCTTAATTACACCCTACTTGGTCATTCCATGGGATCAATGATTGCTAGGTTATTTTTGAGAAAAAATGATGACCTTTTAGATAGGTTAATCCTAACTGGGACAGTACCTGTAAATAAATTATCTGGCCTTGCCTTATTTTTCTTTAATATAGGGTGTTTCTTTCTTGGAGAAAAGGGAGAAACTAGGGTTATAGACTATCTTGTAGGTGCAAGTGGCCTAGACTTTATTAGCTTTGATAAGGAAAATATAAGCATAAAGGCAAATGATCCTCTTAGGGTCTTTAAATTTAGGGGAGGATATTCTAGGGTACTAATTGAAATTAATAAAAAATTAGGACAAAAATCTAAGTATAAGTGTAAAAACAGGGACCTAAAGATATATAATATGGTTGGAGAAAGCGATATTATAACCAAGGGTGATAGGGGAATCAAAAACAGCATTGATCTCCTTAAATCAATTGGCTATACCAATATCGAGAATAAAGTTTACAAGGATATGAAACACGAAATTCTTAACGAAACAGCAAAGGCAGATGTCTACAAGGATGTAGTCGGTATTTTAGAAAAGTAATTGGGATAAATTTTTTAGATGTTTTATGATTTAGGGCCACATTTAAAATTGGCTATTGTCGTAAAAAGTGAAAAAAAGCGTAAATTATAAGTAATAAGGAGAGTGAGGATACAATATGGATAAGATTTTAGAATTATTACCTATAAATAATATAAAAAGTATAAACCTTGTTCCAGGAGGAGATGTAAATGAATCCTATAAGCTAGATGCTGACGGGGGTTCATATTTTCTCAAGGTTCACAAAAACAAGGATGCAATATTTTTTGAGGGAGAGAAGGCAGGACTTAAGATCTTTGAAGAAAAGGGAATCTATGCACCAAGAGCCCTTGCAAGTGGACAAGCTGATGGGGCAGCTTTCTTGCTCCTAACTTACCACGAAGAAAAAAGGGAGGGTAGGCAGGAAGATTTGGCAAAGGTTATTGCTCAAATCCACCAAATAAAAAGCCCAAACGGAAAATTTGGATTTGACTATCCATATATAGGTCAAGCTTCAAAGTTTGATAATAGCTATAAAGATAGTTGGAAAGAAATTTTCCTCCACCAAAGGATGGATAAGCTTGCTAGCATGCTTAAGGAATTTGAACTTTGGGATGAAAAAGACCTAGCAAGGTATGAAGAAGTAAGGTTTATTATAGAAAAAGAGCTTGATAAACATAAGTCAGAGCCAGTACTCCTTCACGGAGACCTCTGGGCCGGTAACTTTATGTTTGATGAAGATGAAAGACCTTTAGTATTTGATCCAGCTCCATTATATGGAGACAGGGAATTTGATATTGGGGTATCTACAGTATTTGGAGGCTTTGGTAATGCATTTTATAATGAATACAAAGACCTTTTGCCAATGGAAGAAGGCTACCAAGAAAGGCTAAACTTCTATAGATTGTTCTTACTTATGAAATATCTATTGAGGTTTGGACCAGTATATGACTCATCAGTAAATGATATGATGAAGATAATCACAAATTAAACCCATAGAAAAGTGCTTCGGCACTTTTTTTATTGGCAAATTTTCTCTTTAGAAAAAGAAGGCCGTGAAGTATAATGGTATATAAGCAAAAATTAGGAGGGATTTATGGATGATATTAAGGCTTTAATTGAAAACTTGCTATCTGACATCAAAAATGTAGATAAAAAGACCATTAAAAGAACTGTTAAAAAAGAAAATAAAAATATTAATATCAACATAAGTCTAGGTGGAAAAAGTGATGGATATTATGTATCAAAACTAAGGCTTCCAGCAAATAAGCTTGATGTACCAAGCCAGGTAAAATTCTTAAGTTTAAGACTATATATAGACTTTGCAAAATTTATAGAAAAAAACTATGGAAGAAGCCTTACAACAAGTCACTTCCATCAGCTCTATCAGCTAGCCCGAGATTATGTAGAAGACTTTATAGATCCTAACTTTGATAGTGAGGCAGATAGGATTTATAGGAATTTATATAGGCTAACTAATCAAGATTTCTCAGACAAATTAAAGAAAGAAGCCCAAAGTTATTTATCCGAGCTTCCAATATTAAATGTTGAAACAATCGAATTTTATAAGTTAAGCCCAAATGGTAAGGCCAAGGTTTTTTGGGACGAGGATGGGACTTTTCGTGAAAAATACTCTTTCAAAAAAGATGAAGAAAAGGCCCTAACGCAGCTAAGCCAGAGAAATAATGTTCTCTGGACTAATGAGTTGTTAAAGGACTTTACAATAAATTTATACCTTAAAAGCTTAAAGCAAGCTTTCTTAGATAAAAGCATAGATACAGACATTCTAAAAACATATACCAAGCCTTACACCCTTTCTAAAAAACTCCTAGACAGCCTTCTTATAATCACAGAAGCAAATGTCAGAAGAAAATTTTCTTTTTTGGCGGACATAAAAACAGAAAATTCCATAGAAATCTTAAGGGAAAATCAGTGTGATGATATATTAGAATTTTTTAGGACTAGTCAAAGAACCTACCTAGATAATGTGGAAGACTCAATAATTGAGGAGATTTACCTATCCTATATCATGAGAAATCCAAACAAATCAAGTGATATAGCAAGCTTCATAAGTAGCCTTGATATAAGCCGTCAGGAAGAAACTCTCCTTAAGTTTAAAAACAGAGAAAATTTTTCCGATATTTTAAATAGTTTACTCTCTAATTCTTTTGTCCCTAGCAGGATTTTGGCCCTATTTTATACCTACAAATTTCAAAATCCAAATCCTAGGCATAAAAAAGTACTATTTGAGATAATAAGGCCAGAAAATTTTGATAGATTTATAGACCTTATAAAGGATAGGGACTTTGACCTTGATCTGCTTGAAGAAATTCTTGACCTTAAAAACATCCAAACCAAGAAAATTAGCCTTGATAAAAAGATGGTAAGTAAATCGAGAAATGAACTTACAAATACAGTTAATACCCTAAGTGAATTTATAGGAGACTTTGAAGATACAGAAGAAATAGAAATAGTAGAAGCAGAAAGTCAAGAAGATGAGAATACAGAAAATAAGCTAAGCCCAAATACTATTAAATTTTTAAAAGTTATCCTAGAGGATACTTATATAGATAAGGACAAAGCAAGACAAATTGCTCAGGAAAAGGGGCTTTTCTTAAATGTTTTTGTAAATGAAATAAATGACCAACTTTTTCCCTATATCAATGACCAGACCCTAATAATAGAAGAAGATAAGATAGTAATTGATGATTTTTATATAGACATGGTAAAGGAGCTAGTAGATGAATAGGATAAATCCTAAAGAAGCGATGACAATTATCACAAGCCTTGAAGCGGGAGTTGTACCCGATATTGGAATAGGTCACCTCTTAGTCGGCAGGAGCGCTGAGGTAGATGAATTAATAAAAATTTTGGAAAATGTAGGAGAAGGAGGCTCTGACCTGAGATTTTGGGTTGGAGATTTTGGTTCGGGCAAGTCTTTTATGCTAAAAACAATCGAAAACCTAGCCCTTTCTAAAAACTTTGTAGCATCAACCATTGACCTTAATCCTTCTAGGAGGTTTTATGCGACTGATAGGAAGGCTGTAAATCTCTATTCTACAATAATAGAAAACTTAAAGACAAAAAATTCAAGGAGCGGAAATGTCATCGAAGTAATTATAGAAGAGTGGATTTCAAATATTTTTATGGACTTATCCAAGGAGAAATCCTATGATATCAAAGCTTTGATGGCAGGCAACCACCAAGAAGAGGTAGTCGGAATAATTTTAGAGACCCTTGCAAAATTTAAGGCAGTTGGTCTTTCTTATGAACTTGGTCAAGCAATTTGCAAATAC
The DNA here is from genome assembly GCA_043426375.1 of Anaerococcus sp. GTDB lineage: Bacteria > Bacillota > Clostridia > Tissierellales > Peptoniphilaceae > Anaerococcus. The sequence goes on along the minus strand of JBHWRC010000100.1, from coordinate 4,579 downwards.
TATGAGGCCTTTGTAAATGATGATAGGCTTCTAAAACTTAAGGCAATAAGGTGGATTAGGGGAGATATAACAACAAAGACTGAAGCGAAAAAAGAACTTGGAATCAATGAAATAATAAATGATGACAATTATTTCGAGGCCATAAAAAACCTTGCAGAGCTTTTTAAGGAAATTGGCTATGCTGGCTTTGTAATCAATTTTGACGAAGCAGTCAACCTCTATAAACTTCCACATGCTACAACTAGGGAAAGAAACTACGAAAAAATCCTAAATATCTATAACGAATGTAAGTCAAACCTTGCCAGAAGCATTTTTATAAATTTTGGTGCTACAAGAAAAACTGTATTTGATGAATCAAGAGGGCTTTCCTCCTACGGAGCCCTAAAGGGAAGGCTAGGAAGCGAATCTTCAATGGATTCTGACTTTATTAACACAAATAAAACTGTCCTGGGCCTTAAAGTTTTGACAGATGAAGAAATCTATACCCTACTTGAAAATTTGGTAAATATTTACAATACCTATTACAAGACAGCTATAGATATAAGCACTGGTGATATTGTAAAATATATGGAAGGGCAGCTAAATAGGCCAGGAGCAGATGAATTTCTTACTCCAAGGGCTGTCATAAAAGATTTTATAGAAATTCTTGATATAAAAAGGCAAAACCCTCAGATTGGTGTAGATAATATTTTAGCTGACAAATTCGGTCATATCCTTACTGTAAGTAAGGATCCAGACAATTTGGATGACGAAATCGAAGTAATATGATAGATTCTTATTCATTATTAAATAGAGACTTAAAAAAATATATCTATGAAAAAGGCTGGACTAAGTTAACTAAAATCCAAGAAGCAGCAATTAAGTATCTTTATAAAACTGATAATAACTTAATTCTTGCGGCGCCTACTGCTTCAGGAAAGACTGAGGCGGCTTTTTTGCCAGCTATTTCAAAATCAGAAGACATTAGTAAAAGGCTCAGGATTTTGTATATCTCACCCTTGATCGCCCTAATAAATGATCAATTTAAGAGGATTACAGAACTTTGTAAGGACCTTTCTATTAATGTCACAAGCTGGCATTCTGAATCTTCTGTCACTAGAAAAGATAAGCTTATAAAAAATCCTTCAGGGATTTTATTGATCACTCCTGAATCTTTAGAGGCAATGATTATTTCTGATAAGGAAAGGGCAGAGATTTTATTTAAGGACTTGGATTTTATAATAGTAGATGAAATTCATGGATTTCTTGATACAAATAGGGGGCTGCAACTAAAGTCCCTCCTAGTTAGGATACAAAATTATACAGAAAATACACCTAGGTTTCTAGGTCTTTCTGCTACAATTGGTGATCAAAACTATGATTTGGCTAAGAAATTTTTCATAAATAAGAAAGAAACAAATATCCTTCTAGATAGGTCAAAAAATGATTTGGAAATTAGCCTTGATTATATGCCCGGAGAAGAGATCGGCATTAATGTCGCAAAGAAAATCTTAGAATATTCTCTAGGAAAATCGACACTAGTCTTCCCGAATTCTAGGGAAAAGGTAGAAAAGATTTCTTACCTTATAAAAAAAGAAGTCCAGGAAAAGGGATATGACATAAGGGTTTTCTCCCACCATTCTTCTATCTCAAAACTAAAAAGAATTGAAATAGAAAATTTTGCTAAAGAATCTAGGAGAGATTTTATAATTGTTGCAACTTCTACTCTAGAGCTAGGAATTGACATAGGATCTGTCGACCAGGTAATCCAAGTGGGATCAGCTGCATCGGTCTTATCCCTATCTCAAAGACTTGGTAGGTCTGGAAGAAGGACTCGTAAATCTGTTATTAGGCAAATTGCAAGTAATAAATGGGATTTACTCCAAGCCTTAGCTTCACTTGAATTATTTAAGGTAGGAAAACTTGATAAAATAGACGAGAAGCTTAAGGCTTATGATATCTTTGCCCATCAAGTTTTATCAACCCTATTAGAAAAAAACGGCCTATTAATTGATGATTATTATAAGCTTAACAAAACCTTAAAGTCTTTTGCTGATATTTCTGATGAAGAATTTAAAATTTTGACAGACTTTTTATTAGAAAATAATTTTATAGAAGAAGTCGATAGGGAATATATAGTTGGACTAGAAGCCGAAAAACTAATGACTATGGGTTCTTTCTATAATCAATTTGTAATAAAAAAATCTTACAAGGTTGGGACCGACAAGGCTATTCTTGGTGAGATTGAGCTTGGGGAAAATTTAAGTCTAGGAGATAGGATTTACCTATCTGGTCAAGTTTGGAAGATAGAAGCTATAAACCATAAGATAAGAAAAATAAGGGTTAGCTTATCTGAGATGGCAAACGCCAAAAGCTTTGCGGGTACTGGTGGTTTTGAAATAAGTGGTGAAATTAGGTCTAAAATGGAAGAAATTTTATTAAATCCATCACTATTAGAGTCGGATAAGATAATTAGTCCTATCATAAGAGACCTAAATCAAGATATAAGTGATGAAAAATACCACTTTGTAGACCTTGATGGGAAAGCTTCTCTAAGGACATTTAGATCAACAAAGATAAATAAGACCCTGGCCCTTATGCTAAATATAAGGACTAAGTCTCTTGATTATTATGTTGAAGAAAAATCATCAACCATAACTGGGCCAAATATTAGAAAAGCATTTAGAAACTTAGAAAATACACCTATCAAAGATTCTGATATAAAAATATTTCTATCAGAAAACCCAAGGCTAATAGAAGGGTTTATTTCCCAAAATAAGTTTATGGTCCTTGTGCCTGATAGTTTAAAGATAGCTTATATTATAGAAAATATCCTCGATATTTCAGGAGCTACCCAATACTTACAAAACTTGTAATTAAAAATCTCCTTACTATCTGATATCATTAAATTAAGAAAAAGATAAGGAGAAATTTATGAAACACATAAAGGAAGTTTTACTGGTTGGTCTAATAGTTTTTGGTGGACTTTTTTTAAAGGCATCAGGATCTATTGGACAAAATGACTATAAAAAAGAATTAAGGGATAGGAAAGTTAAGGTCGAGGAATACTTACAAAAAGTAGACGGGGTGGAAAAGGAATTTGTAGAAAAATATCTAAGCCACGAAGACCAAGACGGAATAGTAGAAATTAGGGAAATTACAAATACTGTTACAGGGGAATCTTACAAAAAAATCCACGCTGAAGATTCTGTAAACAAAATATCAATTGACGGCAGACTCGATGGTACAATCTTTTTTAGGAGAGGAAATCAGAGATTTTGGATAGATACCAATAGAAAAATTTATTTCACAGACAACTTTGCTTATAGCAAAAATTCTAAAGAAGATTCTATAATTTCAATAAATGAAAGTATGATTTACGAAAAATTCTTAGCAGGCTATGACAAAAAAATCGAAAAATTAGAAAATGGCTATAAAGTGACTAGTCTTGATGATTTAAATAAGGGATCTTATGATATTTATGATGAATATGTCAATTTGATTGAATCTTTTACGGATAATAGCCAGGGCAAATGGAAAGATGAGCTTATTTCAAAGACAGAAAATGTAGAAGAAGTCTTTAACAAACTTATGGACATGAAAGATACCTACAAAAAAGTAGATGACATAGGCCAGATTAAAAACTAAAGGGAAAAAATGAAATTTGAAAGAATTTTAAAAGTAGAAAATCTTGAAAAATATTTTGGTAATGAAGATAGGAGAGTCTTATCTAAGCTTAATTTTGACCTATTAGAAGGTGAATTTCTAGGAATTATGGGCAAGTCAGGCTCAGGAAAGACTACCATCTTAAACTCCATAGCAAGCCTAGGGTCCTTTAACAAGGGCTCTATTTGCTATTATAATAAAGATATTTCTCTATTTAACAAAAGAGAACTTACTTCTTATAGGAAAAATGTAATATCAAATATTTATCAAGATTTTAAACTAATTGATATCCTTACAGCCTATGAAAATATAATTATGCCCCTTACAATTTCTAATAAAAAAATTGATGAGGCAAGGGTAATGGAAATTGCCAAAATCTTAGAAATTGAAAATATACTTGACTCCTATCCAGAAAATCTATCCGGTGGAGAAAAGCAGAGAGTAGGAGTTGCTAGGGCAGTCCTTAAAGAGTCAAAAATAATCCTTGCAGACGAACCAACTAGCGCCCTTGATAGCAAACTTTCGACAAATGTCCTAAGGCTACTTAATACCTACAACAAGGTCCACAAAAGATCTATTATAATGGTAAGTCACGACCTAAAGGCTATATCCTTTACCGATAGGGTCTTATTTTTAAATGATGGAAAAATCTATAATGAGCTAAGACGTAAGGAAGGCGAAAGCCGTGAAGAATTTTTCTTTAGGATTGAAAATGCAGATAGGAAGCTTATAAGATGAGAAAAAGTGAATCCACCAAGAAACTTTACCTATTAATTTTAATAATATCTTCTATTAGCTCATATATAATTTTATCCATTGATAAGTCTGAAGTTTTCTCATATATCTATGAAGAAAATAGGTACTACCTACTCGATACAGTGAGGCTAATTTACCTCGTTTCGCTTATTTTTATTTTTATTTTGATTTATTATGC
>JBHWRC010000099.1:0-7314 GCA_043426375.1 Anaerococcus sp. | reverse complement strand
CAAAGTTTTGGAGCTTTTTTGCCTTCGTATAGGAATCCACAGTTACCGCATTTCCAGATTACTGCTTCTTCTTTTTCAAATACTGTTCCATTTTCTACGTTGTCGTGTAGTTTTTGGTATCTATCTCTGTGAGCACCTTCTGCTTTTGCGATGTTTCTGAATGCTCTTGCGATTTCTGGAAATCCTTCTTCTTCAGCTACGTCTGCGAATGTTGGATACATGTTTTCACATTCGTCGTTTTCGCCTTCGATTGCGCCTTGAAGGTTTGTTAGAGTATCATGCCAAATTACTGGCCAAGCTGTATAGCCTTCTGTAAGTTCTATGTTTTCTAATTTATATTCTTCTTTTAGGAATTTATAGAATCTTGAAGCGTGTTCTCTTTCATTCATTGCTGTTTCTCTAAAGATAGCTGCAATTTGTCTATAGCCTTCTTTTTCAGCTGTTTTTGCTGCATATGTATATCTCATATTTGCTTGAGATTCACCAACAAAAGATGTTAGTAAGTTTTGAGCTGTTTTTGTTCCTTTAAGTTCTGCCATTTTTATCTCCTTTATGTAAATTTTTATCTTCCGATATTCATATTATATAATTAATTATACGATTTGTCAAGAATCATTCTAAAGTTTGTATTCTTATAAATTTGATTATCATTATCATTTACTTTATTTTTATGCAAGCGTTATAATTATTAATACTTAAACGAATACACTGGTTTATGTTTTCATTTTTTATTAAAAGTTTTTTAAAAACATAAGAATTATAGATGATTGATATTAATTATCATCATGTATATTATGCAAAAATAATGATAATACTTATCGACTCCATTTAACGAAAATTTTGATTTCAAAGTTGAGATTTTTAAATCATAGCTTATACTATTATAAACCAGCAAATTTTAAGGTATAATTATTAACATATAAGGAGGCTATATGAGATTAGATTTTAGCAACGTTAATTTAGACAATATAGAAAGTTACGAACAAAAGGCCCTAGAAGCTTTCGACACTCTTATAAATAAGAGCGGTGAAGGAAGCGACTTTTTAGGCTGGATTGATAGACCGGTTGACTATGATAAAGATGAATTTGAAAGGATTAAGAAGGCTGCTTCGAAGATACGTGAAAATTCTGACGTCCTTGTATCAATTGGTATAGGCGGATCTTACCTAGGCATCAAGGCAGTAGAAGTAGCTTGTGATTCTTATTTTAATTCAAAAAGAGATACAGAAATAATCTACGCAGGCCACCAACTTTCTGGCCAGTATCTGGCAGAACTTCTTGATTACCTAAAGGATAAGGATTATTCTCTAAACGTAATATCAAAATCAGGTACTACAACAGAGCCTGCCATAGCTTTTAGAATTCTAAAAGAAGCTTTGGAAGAAAAATACGGCAAAGAAGAGGCGAAAAATAGAATTTTTGCAACAACTGATAAAGAAAAGGGAGCCCTCAAAGAGCTTAGTAATGCAGAAGGTTACGAAAGCTTTATCGTACCAGATGACATAGGTGGAAGATTTTCTGTAATTTCTGCAGTAGGCTTATTACCACTTGCAGTAGCTGGTATCGATATCGATGAATTTATGGCAGGTTTTGCCGCTGGTAGGGAAAAGTATACAGTGAAATCTTTAGAAAATGACGCTATTAAATATGCTGCTGTTAGAAATATGCTTCACGGAAATGGCAAGGATATCGAAGTTCTCCTAAGCTATGAACCAAAACTTTCTTATATAGCAGAATGGTGGAAGCAATTATACGGCGAATCTGAAGGCAAAGACGGCAAGGGAATCTTCCCAGCAAGTGTGTCAAACACTACAGACCTTCACTCAATGGGTCAAATGATCCAAGATGGTAAGAGAAATCTTTTCGAAACTGTCATAGAAGTAGAAAATGTAGAAAAAGATATCACCATCAAGGAAGATGAGAAAAACCTTGACGGCCTAAACTTCCTAGCAGGAAAAACCATGTCCTATGTTAACAAACAAGCGATGGAAGGTACAACCATGGCCCACGTAGAAGGCGGAGTTCCAAATATCAGAATAAAAATCGATGAAATAAACGAAAGAAACCTAGCAGAACTCTTCTATTTCTTTGAAATAGGAGTAGGAGTCTCAGGCTACATGCTAGGAGTAAACCCATTTAACCAACCAGGTGTAGAAGCATACAAAACCGCAATGTTTAAACTTTTAGGCAAACCTGGGTATTAGATAAAAGTAAATTTCGAACACACAAAAAGACCTCAAACCGAGGTCTTTTTGCTTTTTGTTTTTACCAAATTTGTAATTCTTCTGCTTTTTTTGTCAATTCTTCCCTGAAGTCTGGGTGGGCTATGGCAATTAAAGCCTTGGCCCTTTCGCCTATGGTAAGGCCTGTTAGGTCGGCTACCCCATATTCTGTAACTACATAGTTTGTGTCATTTCTGGATGTTGTTACAGCTTGGTTTAATCCTAGATGTGGTACTATCTTTGAGTATAGCTTTTCTTCTCCATTTTCATCTTTTTTGGTGTAGGTAGAGTGCATAGCCAAGAAAGATTTACCACCCTTTGACCTTTGGGCACCGTTAACTGTTTCTGATTGGCCGCCTGTTCCTGAGAATGGGAAGCCATTTACTGTTTCTGATGCTGCTTGGCCATATAGGTCTATTTCAAGGGCTGCATTTATTGATACAAACTTATTGTTTAGACCAATGGTATATGGGTCGTTGGTGAATGTGCATGACTTAAATAGTACTGCTGGGTTATTGTCTATATAATCGTAGAGCCTTTGGCTGCCTAGGGTAAAGGACGCTACAGAATAGCCATTTAGAAGACCTTTTTGTGAGTTGTCTACTGCGCCGCATTCGATTAGGTCTATCATTGTTTCTGTAAACATTTCTGTATGGATACCTAGGTGTTTTTTGCTCTTTAATTCATGAGCTACTGCATTTGGTATATTTCCTATGCCAAGTTGGATTGTAGATCCGTCTTCTATATAGTCTGCTATATATTTACCAATTTTGGCATCTATTTCTCCATATGGGGCAATGTTGGCTGTTGGAATTGGATGATTTGCTTCAACTATTGCATCTACTCTTGAAACGTGTAGGTGGTTGTCTCCGAAAGTTCTTGGGAAATTTGGGTTTACTTCAACTAGGGTCAAGGCTCCCTCTTCTACCAAGTCCATTTCATAAACATTTGACACAGATGTTGAGAAGTAGCCGTGCTCATCCATTGGAGATACTGTGAGTATCACTACTGGTCTTCTGTTTTCTTTTTTGATTCTCTTTAGGGTTTTGCCAAGTATTGTTGTAGACCTTTGTGGAACAGGGCTTACAAGTTTTTCTTCATATGATTTTCTAAGGCCTGCTGACATAAACCAAGCGTGGTGGTCGAGGATCCCCTTCATTTCTTGGTCGTGGAAATAATCATAGTCCCTAAGAGGAAGACAGGTTACTAGAACACAGCCCTTAACTCCTGTTTCCTTTAGGTGTTGGAGGTTTGACATAATTTCTATTGGCTCTGCTGTGGCTTGGGCTGAGAAAATATAGTCACCATCTTTGATTAAATCAAGGGCTTCTGCTGCTGTTTTTACTTTTTCGTCATAAATTTTTTTGATATCTGTCATTTCTATCTCCTTATAATTATTTATCTTTTCCTGTTTCTGGTAGTAAGAATCCGCCTATTACAAAAGTTAGTGAAAGAAGAACTGCTATATAAACTGATAGTTCATTTGATCCTGTCCTGTCCTGCAATATTCCAAAAATATAGAATACTATTGTTTCTATGATATATGATAGAGCCCAAAATATACCCATGATTGTTGTAAGTCTTGCTGGTGTCATATTTGGTAATTCTTGTGGAATCATCATCAAGGATGTCATTGGTAGGAACATAAAGATACCTACAAGGATTGCAGCAATGATTGCAAGAGTTGGATTGGTTGTTTTGATCATTAAGAAGGCACTAAGGGTCATGATTGCCCCGCTTATTATAATAACCGGTTTTCTTTTGCCATATTTTTTTGATAAGCCTATGGCAAGGATTGTTCCTATAATTCCTCCTATGCCTGAAAGTGCACTTAAAGTTGCTGAAGAAATTGCTGCATTTTCAGTTTGTGGAAATAATTGTAGGAGTGATAAATATAGGATTAAAACTCCTGAGTATGAAAATGGTAGCAATAAGGTTATTTTATCCTTAAGAGCTTGGGAGAAAGATACTTTCTGTTCTTCCCCGCTTTGGCTTTCATTGATTTCAAAATCATCTCCAAATATTAACCAAAGTACAAATAGGACTGCACTTATAGAAAGGAAAAAGGTCATAGATTTTTGCCAAGTTCCAAATTTTTCTATAACAGGAGCTACAATTAGTAGGGCCAAAACAGCTCCAAAGTTGTAAGCTACACTGTTTAAGGCATTTACTGTTGGTCTTTTTTCATCAGAGAAATAATGAATAACAACTGGAGAGAAATATATAACGAATACCGCTCCACCAAATCCCATTATAAACCTACCTAACAAGAACATCTTGTAAGATTTAGAAAGTACTGCTAATAGGGATCCTCCAAATATGAAGAAAGAGCCCAAGGCTATTGATTTTTTTGGATAAAGTTTATTTAAAATAGCTGCTGCTGAGAAATTACCAATAATTTTCGCTATGGTAACAGCATTAGAAACGAAGGATGCTGACGCTCCGCTATCAACTCCAAAATACTCTGCTATATCTGGTGTCAAAGTAGAACCCGCTATCCAATTGACTGCAAAGAATGCATATGTGAAAAATAAGATTGCTTCAATCACATATGATCTTTTAGAATCTTGTTTAACATTTGATACTTGATTCATAAAAACCTCCAAAGTTTTGTATAACGTTTTTACAATATGGTTAGCTAACTCTTATCTATGTCCATTATATACGAGATATGAAAAACATTCAATAACGTTGCTATATCAATATTTCATAGCTTATGAATTAGATTCATATATCCTTATACAAGCTTGGGGTGTGTGATTGAAACCGTTTGTCTTAGAGGCAGATTTCTATAAATTTTTTCATTTCCTTAGTAATAAAAGTTCCTTTCGGATAGATTAGGATCAAAGCCCAAGGAAAGGCCGGATTTTTTAAACTTATCAGTTTTACCCTGTTTGAAAAATACTTACTAACCAAAGGTTTTGGCAAAATTGTTATACCAATATTTGCCACAACCATTTCCAAAATCATATCCCAATCATAGTTTTTAAAGACAACCTTAGGCTCAAAACCTGCTTTCTTGCAATAATTCTTAAAAACCCAGTAATACTGATAATCTTCTGAAACTTGTAAGAATTTTTCATCTTTTAGTAAGGAAAAATCAACTTCATCCTTGTCGGATAAACTGTGATCCTTGCTTACTACAAGGACTGCCTCAGACTTGTAGACAGTATTTTTTACAAATCTATTATCATCAAAGGGCTCAATTACAACCGCTAGGTCTAGCTTTTGATCAAGGACCATCTCTGGCAAATACTTTGAAGTTTCGTTTTTAATTTCAAAATCTATGTCAGGACATTCGTCCTTAAATTCAGATATCTTCTCAAAAAAATATATCGATCCAGCTGTTGGTGGAAGGCCTAGAGAAAGTTTTTTGCCCAAATTATTAATATTCCCTAGTAATTCTTCCTCTTTATTGTCATAATAGCCTGTTACATCTTTGGCAAAATCATAGAGTAATTGGCCTTCTTTTGTAAGCCTAAAGCCTTCCTTATCTACAAGGACGAGCTTGGCATTTAACTCTTTTTCAAGGCTTGTTACAGCCTTGCTTACTGTAGATTGGCTTACAAATAAATTTTCAGCCGTCCTAGTAAAGTTTTTAAACTCACAAAGTTTAATAAAGTATCTTAAATGCTTATCGAGCATCTTTTTCTTCTTCTAAGTACTTATCCACTATTTTATCAATATGGGCATAAAATTCGTCAGGACAATCATTGTAGACCATATGGCCTGCCTCCTTTATTGGGATGAAGTCCGCCTCATTTGGGAAATATTTTACAGAATTCTCACCGATGGCGAATGGCACTACTAAGTCTTTTTCGCCGTGAATCCAAGTTACAGGTGTGGAAATTTTTGATATAGACCCATCTCCTTTTTTGTAGGTCACTTCATCGGTAATATTAAATTGGCATAGGCCCACGCTGATATCTGTAAAACACCTTTCCTTAAAAAATTCATCAATATAGATTTCATAAGCCTCTGGGTCTGGTGATTTGAGATTATAAAGGCTTTGATTCCACATATTTCGAGTTTCTTCCCTAGATTTAGCTTTTATTAGATTTTCTACAAAAATCATTGAAGGATGTCCTGCTACTTCTTCATAGGTCCTGGCAAATTCACCTGCAAGTGGCATAAAATTCTCATCTAATTTTGGCAGATAAAATCCTTTGACACCAACAGATGCAATAAGAACTAGGTGGTCAACTCTTTGGCCGAAATCTGTGGCAAGTTTTAGGCCAACTCCACCACCAGCTGAGTGACCCACAACAATGGCGCTTTCAACATCTAAAACATCCATCAATTCATCCACATCCTTTGCCCAGTCTTCGATTTTTAAGTGCCTATTATTGTAGGAAGATTCCCCAAAACCAGCCAAGTCTATGGCAAAAACTCTTGCCCTATCTTCATATCTTTTCATAAAATCATCATAGATTGTAGAAGAACATTGATTGCCATGGATTAGTAAAATATTAACCTTTCCGCTTCCAGCCACTCTATAAGCAATAGTTTCGCCTGATGGAATTGATATTTTCTTTAGTTCGTACATAAATCTCTCCTTGTTTTGCTAAAATATATCAACATCTTTTTATAGTAATACCCTTAAATCTCATTTTATAATGAAAATGTCTATTTTTCAGCAATAAGATTACAACAAACATCCAAAAACCAAATCAAATCCTTTTTCAATCCTCATTCTAATTAATAAAAATTTTACAAACAAAAAAGATCCCCCCCTACTTGGCGAGATCTCTTTGTTTTATTTTCTTGATTAAAATTATTAATTTTTTATTTATTAATCCTTATTAACTTAAAATTGGAATTTTTCATAAATATCTCATCGTGGCTGATAACTATGACCAATTTCCCCTTCCTATTGAGATACATAATTAGGTTTAGGACCTTGGCCTTAACTTCCTTATCCAAAAAGTTTGTCGGTTCATCGAAGATATAGAGGGACTTATCAGTTTTTATGGCGTGTTTTAGCTGGGCCAATTTCTTCTGACCTGAAGAGCCTTTAATTTTATCTTTTAGCGTACCATACTCACTTATTAGTGGATTTGCTGGAATATAGACCAAATCATTAAATAAAAGG
>JBHWRC010000098.1:0-4379 GCA_043426375.1 Anaerococcus sp. | reverse complement strand
TGCATCTTTTGGGAAGATTTGGAAGTTTAGGGTGTATTTATCTTCCCTATATTTGAGTCTGTAGGACTTTTTATGTAGGTGATTTTCTTCCATGTATAGGTCGATTCTGGAGATTACGTCTGGGTCTTTTGATTCTACTACGGTTGTGAATTGGTCGTGCCTTTGGAATATGTCACTTGGAAACATAAATGATTGGAAAATTATTATAAAAGCTACTGTGACAACTCCCACCAAATACATGCCAGATCCAAAAGCCATGCCTACTATGGATGTAGTCCATATTCCCGCTGCTGTTGTAAGTCCTGTGACTCCATAATTTTTTACAAATATTACTCCTGCTCCCAAAAAACCAACTCCCGATACTATTTGTGCTGCAACCCTTGCTGCATCATATCTGTCTACATCATAAAACCCATATTTCGAAATAATCATTGCAAGGCATGATCCTAAGCACACGAGCGTGTGGGTCCTTGACCCTGCTGATTTATTTTTAGTTTCTCTTTCAGATCCTATTATAAAGCCAGATATGACGGCAAGACTTATTCTTAACATCAAATTTAAATTGAAACTATCAAAGACTCCCATAATTCCTCCAAATAAAAAAAACAGAGGGCTGACATATACTATCTTGCTCTGCTCTCATAAATTATTAACTTGTTCTAATTATATAGTAAGTAGACTTTTTTGTCAAACACTATGATAATGTTTTCAAAAAAGTTTGACAAAGTTGCTAATTTTATGTTAAGATAAATTTAACACAATTAATACACAGATTTTACGTAAATTTAATATTTAGAGAGAGAAGAGAGCAAGGAAGTATTATATTTTTCCTGCGCTTTTTTTTACCCTAGATAAAACGATTTCAAAATATGTGTATAAAAATACTAGGAGGTTATATGTTTAAGAGACGCACAATTGCGGCAATCATGGCTGTAGCACTGATGCTTACAGCATGTGGCGGTGGCGCTAAGAAGGCAGATGATGAAGGTAATAAGACTGAAGTTGCTGAATCAGAAAAAGCTTCTAGCGGAGAAAAGAGAGTTATAAAAGTTTCTACTAAGTTTGTTGATGATGAGCAAACAGCTAAGTCTATGAAAAAGGTTGTTGAGAATATCAATGAAAGAAGTGGCGGAAGTCTAGAGCTTCAATTATTCACTGGCGGCATCCTTCCAATTGGTAAGGACGGTATGGAACAAGTAGTATCAGGTTCTGACTGGATCTTAGTTGATGGGGTTAACTTCCTTGGCGACTATGTGCCTGATTATAACGCAGTGACTGGACCATTTTTATACAAAACATTTGATGAATATTTCCACATAGTCCAATCTGATATTGTTAAAGAATTAAATCAAAAAGCTGAAGAACAAGGTATTAAAGTATTGAGCTTAGATTGGGTATTTGGTTTTAGAAACATGGAAACTAAAAAACCTATCAAAACTCCAGATGACATGAAAGGTCTAAATATTCGTGTACCAACCAGCCAGCTTTACACTTACACACTTGAAGCTATGGGTGCTAACCCAGTTTCAATGCCATATCCAGATACCTATGCTGCCCTACAACAAGGTGTTATAGATGGGGTTGAAGGTTCTATCCTAAGCTATTATGACACAGGTCAATATGAAAATGTTAAAGAATATTCTCTAACCAAACACTTACTTGGTGTTTCTGCAGTTTGTATAAGTGATAAGGTATGGAATGACCTTACTGAAGAACAAAGAACAATCATCCAAGAAGAAATTGACAAGGGTGCTAAGGAAAACCTCGAAGAAACAAACAAACTTGAAGAAGAATACACAGTTAAGCTTAAAGAAAAGGGAGTTACCTTCCACGAAGCTGATATCCCAGCTTTCCAAGAAGCAACCAAATCTGTTTATACTAAGTTTGATAAATGGACACCAGGCATCTACGAAAGAATCCTAGAGGAATTAAAAAACGTTAATTAAGATTATTATCAAGATATGATAATCGCCTCATGGCGATTATCATATTTTGAAGTTGGGAGTTATTATGAAGAAGTTAAAAGATAAATTTGAATTATATCTGGGATCTGTTTTCTTAAGTGTAACATTTATCCTTGTGGTTATGAATGTATTTACCAGATATTTCCTCAAATTCACATATTATTGGTCAGAGGAAGTTGCAGTTTCTTGCTTCGTCTGGGTAATATTTTTGGGTTTTGCCTATGCTTATAGAGCAGATGAACTTATAGGTATTTCTGCAATTGTAAACTTATTTCATGGCAAAACCAGGTCTGTAATTAAGATTATTACAAATGCCCTAGTTTTTGTTATATCTGCAGTTATGCTACATTTTTCTTACAATTATACAGCGAATATGACTAAGATTACTTCAGCGCTTGAAGCGCCTTATCAATTGGTCTACTCTAGTATAGTCCTTTCTTTTCTCTTAGTTTGTATCTATGCTATTATAAAAATATATAGTTCGATTAAAGAATTGACTAATCCAAAACCTGAGGAGGAACACCTATGATTAAGTTTTTACCAGTAATAATATTATTTGTTTTATTTTTCCTTGAAGTACCTATAGCCTTCTCTCTTATTGGAGCAAGTCTTTTCTACTTCACTTTTATAAATAATACCATGCCAATGGAGATGGTAATCCAACAATTTGTAACTTCCATTGAGTCCTTCCCTTATCTAGCAGTTCCATTTTTTATAATGGTTGGGGCTGTTATGAATTATTCAGGGATTAGTGAGGCCTTGATGGATCTGGCCAATATCTTGGTAGGCCATACTAGAGGTGGGCTTGCCCAAGTAAACGTACTTTTATCAGCCCTTATGGGTGGTATCTCAGGTTCGGCAAACGCAGATGCTGCTATGCAATCAAAGATGCTTGTGCCTGAGATGACTAAGAAGGGATTTTCTCTTGAGTTTTCTGGCGCAGTTACAGCAGCTTCTTCTGCAGTAAGCCCAGTTATCCCTCCAGGAACAAATCTTATCTTATTTTCAATTATAGCAGGCATTCCTGTCGGATCAATGTTTTTAGCAGCTTATGGACCTGGGATCCTAATGACAGTAGCCCTTATGATTACTGTACAAATCATAGCTGTAAGAAGAAAATATAAACCAAACCTAGAAAAAAGAGCAACCATTATTGAAGTCTTAAAGCAAATACTTGTCTCTTCTTGGGCCCTAGTTATACCTTTTGGTATCATCATGGGTATGAGAATGGGAGCCTTCACTCCTACTGAAGCAGGAGCCATAGCTGTTGTTTTCTCACTTTTTGTTGGGTTTTTCATCTATAAAAAATTAAAACCAGAACACTTAGGCATAGTTCTTATGGATACAGTTAAGTCTACAGGATCTGTTTTGCTTATTATTGGAAGTGCTAAAGTTTTCGGTTACTATCTAACCCTTGAGATGATTCCTCAACAAATTACTCAAGCCTTAGTTAGTTTTACAGATTCCCCAATGGTATTCTTACTTCTTGTAAACTTACTACTTTTAATAATTTGTATGTTTATCGAAGGTGGGGCAGCTCTTGTAATCTTGGCGCCACTTCTAGTGCCAGCTGCCAACCAATTTGGCATCAATACACTTCACTTTGGTATGATTTTTATTGTTAATATCATGATTGGTGGTCTAACACCTCCATTTGGGTCTATGATGTTTACAGTTTGCTCAATACTTGATATCAAGATGGAAAAATTTATCAAGGAAGTATGGCCATTTATAGTGGCTCTTATAATAGTTCTCTTGCTTGTGACCTTCTCAGAAAAGGCTGCACTCTTTGTACCACTAATATTTGGAGGGGTTTAGGTGATTGATAAGTCAGTATTCTTACTTGATATGGACGGAACAATTTATCTAGGAGATAAGCTTATAGATGGGGCTAAGGATTTTCTTGATAAGATTAGAGAAAAAAACAAAAGGTATCTTTTCTTAACAAATAATGCATCTAAGGACAAAGAAACCTATGTAAGAAAGCTTAAAAATTTCGGTATTGATGCTGATAAGGATGATGTATTCTCATCAGCAGATGCTACAATTGCCTATCTTAGGAAGTTAAACAAAAGAAGACTTTTTCTAATAGGAAACAGTTTTTTGAGGGGAGATCTGGAAAAGGCTGGCTTTGAGATAGTCGATGGTAGAGGAGAAGATATAGATGCAGTTCTCCTAAGCTTTGATACAGAGCTTGTCTACGACAAACTTTGGATTGCTTGTGATTATCTCCAAGATGGCTATGATTATTATGCCACACACCCTGATTTTGTATGTCCCCTACCAGGTGGCAGGATTATGCCAGATGCAGGGTCACTAATAGAACTCCTCTACGCTTGTGTCCACAGAAGACCTATTGTAATCGGCAAGCCAGAAGAGAAAATGATCGAGGCTGTTATCGAAAAATACGGTTTT
>JBHWRC010000097.1:0-14162 GCA_043426375.1 Anaerococcus sp. | reverse complement strand
GAAAAGCAGGCTGCAGCCCTTGTCCCAATTGAAAGACTCATGCTTGAGACAGATAGCCCATATCTTACTCCAGATCCTTATAGGGGAATGAGAAATGACCCTCGTAAGATTATAGAAGTTGCGAGGAAGATTGCAGAAATTAGAGGAATGAAGCTATCGAAAGTTGCTAAATGGACGACTAGAAACGCCAGGGAGTTTTTTGACCTATGATAAAAGAAACAATTGTAGTAGAGGGAAAAGACGATATAGCTAATGTCAAAAGGGCAGTAAAATGCGAAATGATAGCTACAAACGGTCTTGCTTTTGGCAAAGATTTGATAGCAAGGCTAGTAGAGATAAATGACAGGTGTGGGATAATTATCTTAACGGACCCAGATTATGCAGGCAAAAAAATCAGGGAAAAAATCGCAAGATATATCCCAACTGCCAAGCACGCCTATATCGACAGGAAAAAAGCTATCAAAAAAGGAGACTTGGGTGTTGAAAATGCAGAACCTGAAGTAATTATAGAAGCCCTAAAAAGAGCCAAGGCTCAAGAAATTACCCCTAGGGAAGAATTTACCATGACAGATTTAGTCAAAAATGGCTTGTCAATTGGAGATGGGGCACGAGAAAAACGTGCAAGACTTGGCGATATTTTGGGAATTGGCTACTATAATTCCAAGGGACTTCTGTCCAAGCTTAACTCTTTTGCCATTAGCCGTGAAGAATTTCAAAAGGCGGTGAGAAAACTATGAGAAAATTATATTCACCAAAGATTGTAAAAGAAATAATCGACTTCTATGGCTTTAGGTTTTCAAAATCTTTGGGCCAAAACTTTTTGATTGACAAAAATTTTGTCGATAAAATCGTAGATGGAGCTGATATTGCTGGCAAAAATGTAGTTGAAGTAGGACCAGGTATTGGGACAATCTCCTACGAAATGGCCAAAACTTGCAAAAAGCTAGTCCTAATAGAAGTTGATGAGACTTTAATTCCAATCCTTGAAGAAAACATGTCAGACTTTGACAATGTCACAATAATTAACCAAGATATATTAAAAACTGACCTAAAAGAAATCCAAGATAAGTATTTTGGCGGAGAAAGCTTTGAATTTGTGTCAAACCTGCCATATTACATCACAACCCCAATTATAGAAAAGATTTTTGAAGAAGATTTAGCTTGCAAATCAATGACCATTATGGTCCAAAAGGAAGTGGCAGACAGGATGCTTGCCACAGAAAAAGACAATGATTATTCGTCCCTGTCAGTCTTTGTTAAATATTATTCTGATGCCAAACTTTTATGTAAGGTCCCAAAATCAGTTTTTATGCCCCAACCAAAGATAGATTCGGCTGTCCTAAGGCTTGATTTAAGAATTTATGATGAAGATGTTAATAGGGAAAAATTATTTGCCCTAGTAAGGGCGGGTTTCCTAAAAAGACGTAAAACTATTTTAAATTCTTTGTCTAGTGTGGCAGAAAAAGATGATTTGAAAAAAGTCTTTGAAACTTTAGGATTAAAGCCTAATCTAAGGGCAGAAAATCTTTCCCTTGATGATTTTATAAATATTAGCAAGAATCTAGAAAATTGTTAGGCTAGAAGGGTCGTAGAGGGCTTTCTCTATGACTTCTTCTAGGCTTTTTTCTTTGATTTTGATTTTATCGAGGCTTTCTAGAAGATTTTTTGTATCGTAGAAATCAGCAAGAAAAATATTTTCTGATTTGTCATTGAAAATTTTTTAAAAGACCCAAGCAGACTCGTGATTCTCATCTCCCAGATTATTGATAGAGCAATATATTACGTCATAGACAAATTCAATTTCGTGGCCTATTTCTATTAAATTCTTTAATTTTTTGTAGGTAAGATTAGCTTTTTTCATAAGGATCCTTTTAAATGGTAATTTTTTGGGTATATTATAAATCTGATATATCCTAAGATTATTATATATTTTTTTATATTTGGGTATATATAAGATAGAGAAAAATAGAAAGAGGGATTTAATGCACGATATAACAATTTATACATCAAACACTTGCGTATTTTGCAAGGCTGCTAAACAATATTTCAACGAAAAAGGAATAGAGTTTACAGAAAAAAATATTGATCAAGACAAAGAAGCAGTTAACTACCTAATCGAAAAAGGCTACAGGGGAGTACCTGTAATCAACATCGATGGGGAAGATATTGTCGGCTTTGACAAAGAAGTTATCGAAGAAAAATTGAAATAAAAATGATTTTTTAGTCCAAATTGAGATAAAATAAGAATAAAAAGTCATTCCGACAGAAAATCTATAGGATTTGACGAGGAATCTTATGAATAAAATAGTCAAAGATACTGTCTTGTTTAAATCTTAGATAAATGGACAAGATGATTTTTTAAAAGAAAAAGAACCTGCATTTTTTGCAGGTCTTTTATTTTGCCCACCTATCTATATTTGATATTAGAATTTACAGTTTCTATGTCTTTTCCTAGGCAGTATTTGATGTAAGGGACTAGATAATCTTTGTCGATTGCCTTTGGGCCAAAGATTAGCCTTTGGTATTCGAGGTTGTAGTCTGTTAGGTAGGTGCCTAGAAATGGTAGAGGGAAGTTTGGATTGGTATACTTTATTTCCTCGTAGTGGTCCCTGTTTAAATCTTCGTCAATATCGACTACTATCCTATATTCGCCCTCATAGGCATAGGAATCTTTTTTGAAATAGTAAGAAATCTTATCAAGTTTGAGGAAGATTTCGTTGTTAAATGCTCTCAATAGCTCACTCTTATTTGTAGGATTCTTCTTATAAATTTTTACTATCTGCTCTATATAGGCCTGGTAGTCATATTTTAATTTCTTAAGAAGTCCATTTATTTGGTCTGCTTTTTTGTTAAGAGGCGCTGCCATATCGCCTATATAAAATACTCTTACAAGCTTGATTTTCTCATCATTTATGATTGATTTGACAAATTCCTTGGAAAATTCTAGGAAGACTCCCTTGGTATCATCGGCATACTGCTTCCACATTGGTAGAGAATCTGTCATGGATGAGGCAGATAAGAGGTAGATTTTGTTGTTTCCATAATTATTTAGGTTGATATAGTCTTCGTTGCCATCGTTTAGGTATTCAAATAGGGCCTTGCCTTCCATTGGGTCGTTTAACATCCTGGCATTGGTAAGTCTTAGTTTGTTTTTGTATTTTTCGTCAATACCTTCTACATCCTCATCTATAAGAAAGCCTAGTATATCAAGAGAAGTGTAGTGGCCTATTGATAGTCTATTTTCTGAATCTTTTAGTTTTTCATAATCAGATGGTTTTATAGTTATTAGGTCAATAAGCTCGTCTATATCGTAGGAGATGGCATCTTCGTAGGCTCTCAAATCGTCCTTAGATTGTGGTAGGTTTTTGTAAAACTTATTTAATTTGGAAAAAATATTTAGGCTGTCTCTAAATTCGTATTCCAGAGCTTGTAGGTATTCTTTGTAGAATTCCTTACTCTTTGTTTGCTCGCTAATATCTACCTTCTTTAAATAGTCAAGAGCCCTAGATATAAATTCGTAGATGATATTTAAATTTGGATACTTTCCTCTCTTTTTGTTTATTTTTTCAAAAATATCAAAAGTCTGATCTGTCATAGAAAAGTCATTTAAGACATTAGATATTTTTAGGAAAGAAAGGTTAAAACCATCAAATTCCCTAAGGATCGAGTCTTTGACAATGGTGTGATAGCCCATATTTTTGTCCTTAAAATATCCCGAGTCTTTAAGTATTAGGTCGTTTAAATTTTCTAGGACTGTTTTTGATTTTTCCTTACCAAGGTTTTTTACAAGATTTAGATAATAAATAGGAGTAGAAAAAACTGAAATATAGGAAGAAAGTTTAGTAATCTCGGAAGCTTCTACCTTAATTAGGTCAGAATTTTCTCCAAAATCTTCTCTAATTAAGTCAAAAGTCTTGTATTTTAGGTTTTCGATTTCATTTGTATCCCTAAAGCTATCCTCTTCTTTGTAGATTTTTATATCTCCCAGATAGATTTTTTCAGAGATAGAATCTGATTTTAGATAGGATATATGAAACCTGGTCCTAAACTTGTAGTCTATATCATCAGCCATCTTTAAAAGAATATTGTCCTTATAGCTTACTTTTAATTCATATATAGCCTTTGGATTTTCATAAAAGCTGTAAGAAAAGCCATCATTTAGATTTTCGTTTGATATAATAAAGTCCTTATTATTTATAAAACTTATAAAATCATTGGTCATAAAGATATAATGACCATCAATATTTCTGAAAAATTTATTTTTTAGATGGGGAGAATTTAAGATTTTCCTAAAAAACTCTTCATCATAGGTATATATTTTTGCTAAAATAATTTCCTTATTGATTTTATTAGCTTTGATAAATTCCTGGTCGTCTTTTATTAGCTTGATTAAGATTTTTTCTGTATTTTCCATATTATCTCCAATTTCTCTCTTAGCTATACTATACTTATAAAAAGAATTTATCATAAAAAAACCAACCACATCGGTTGGTAAATTAATAAATTTCTATGGATTGAACAACTCCGTTAAGAGCGTTTAATTTTATTGTGTAATTGTCATTCGTTTCTAGATAATAGGATTTAATTGTGCTTTCTGTATTATTTTCATCTTCTTTTAGTTTATCTTTGAAATTATTCTTTATATCATAGATAGAATCTTCTAGCTTTATACCCATGATCTCAAAATCCCTATTATTGTTAATTACTGCAGCGTTAAGTCTTTTTATCTGAGTATTATCTATATTTTCCTTATCTATATTAGGATCAAAAAATGCCTCTAAGAGGTAAAACTCCCTATAAATCTCCTTGTTCATACCATCAGTAAACCAGGTTGGCTTTGGATCAAAGGATTTTCCCATCCTGGATATGGTTGCAACAAGTTCCTTGTTTTGCTCTTTTAAGCTATAGCTAAAGCCATTTTCTTCAAAGTCTTTTAGGCTAAGGGGAAATTTATAGATTTCTCCTTCTATAATAAACGAAGAATCTCTCTTAAATTTGGTTGTATTGCCCTTATCAGGTGCTGATGTGATATAGGGATTTTCAATAGGTGCAAGAACTATTTCAGCACCCATAAGGATTGGGTAGGAGAAAACCATGATTAGATTTAGGACTGCAAGTAGCAAAATATTCCCCCTAAATTGCTTGTTTACACCATCTATAATAGCAATGAGTGAGGCTATTGTGCCTAGGATTGCATTTATAAAGCAAGCAAGTTTGAGTGGCCTATCAAAACCTAAAAAATCTATATAAGAATATCTAAAGATAAAACAAATTACTAAAATACCAAGGCCTAGGATAAGGCTTGCAGTATAAATTATTTTTTTGTCAAAATACTTCATTTGTTTCTCCTCTTAATTAGTATAAAATCTTAGCTTGATTTTACACTTTTCTTAAAAAAATTACAAATTCATGTTATAATTAAAATAGTTAAGTGGATCTAAAAAACCACTACATATAATTGTACTTAATCAAATAAGGAGGAATTATGTTTGATTTTAAAAGAGCTAAAGAGAGAGTTGACGAAGTAATTAACCCAACACATTTGATCTATTCTGAGGTGTTTTCTAATGAATCTAATAACAACGTTTACATAAAACCAGAAAATCTTCAAAAAACTGGATCATTTAAGCTAAGAGGGGCCTACAACAAGTTGTCTAAACTTGATAAGGATGCAGCTGATAAGGGGATTATAACTGCTTCTGCAGGTAACCACGCCCAAGGTGTTGCATTTTCTGCCCAAAAACTTGGTATGAAGGCTGTAATCTGCATGCCTGAACATACTCCGATGATTAAAGTAGACGGTACCTTAAAGTACGGAGCAGAAGTTGTCCTTTACGGACAAAGCTTTGACGAATGTAAAGAACACGCCCTAAAACTTGCTGAGGAAAATGCTTATACATTCATCCCACCTTTTGATGACCTAGATGTAATAGAAGGCCAGGGTACAATCGGTCTTGAGATTGTTGAGGAATTAAAATACGTTGACTATGTCCTAGTACCAGTAGGTGGTGGAGGACTTATTTCAGGTGTTGCAAAAAGCCTAAAACAAATTTCACCTCTAATTAAGGTCATAGGTGTTGAGCCATATTCTGCAAGAAGTATGAAGGAAGCTGTAAAGGCTGGCCACATTGTAACCTTAGATGGAGTTGACACAATTGCAGACGGTACAGCTGTTGCTACAGTTGGTAAGCTAAACTACGATATTTCAAAAGATTATGTAGATGACTGGATTACTGTTACAGACGAAGAAATCCTTATGTCCTTTATCAAACTAATCGAAAAACACAAACTAATAGCAGAACCATCAGGTATTCTTCCACTAGCAGCCCTTGATAAATTAAATTTCTTCAACAAAAATGTGGTTTGCCTGGTATCTGGGGGTAATATAGATATGTCCTTCATTTCCCAATTAATAAATAGGGGTCTATATGAAACAGGACGAATCATGAGAATAGAAGTAGAAATAGCAAATATTCCAGGCAAGCTCCAAGGACTTTTGACAGAAATTGCAGAAACAAAGGCCAACGTAATCTCTATAGAGCATGATGGCTTTAAGGAAGCAAGCAGATTTAAGAATATAAATGTCGAATTAACCCTTGAAACAAACGGCAAAGAGCATGCCAAAAAAATTAGAGAAGTAATAGCAAAGAAGGGATACATCGTACATTGATAAAATTCAGTCAATTAGTAAGAAAAATTGAATATCTAGACATTGTCCATGGCCTAGACTTTGATATAGAGGGAGTATCTAATAATTCCCAAAAAATAGTGGAAAATTATATATTTGTGGCTGTCAAGGGCTCCATCTTTGACGGCCACAGATATATTGATGAGGCAATCAAAAAAGGAGCTAGGGCAATAATTCACACGGAAGAAATAGACTATAGGGATGGTATTTCCTACCTTAGGGTGGTAGATCCTAGAAAGACCCTAGCAGATGTTTCAAATATAATTACAGACTTTCCATCAAGAAAGCTAAAACTTGTAGGAGTGACAGGCACTAACGGCAAGACTACTACATCTAAGCTAGTAGCCTATCTCATCGATAAACTTTTTGGTAAATGTGCAAATCTTGGTACCGACGGAGGAATTTTAGGGGATAAAGTCATGGAAACCTCAAATACCACTCCAGATATAACTGAGATAAATGATTTTTTAGAAAAATGCATAGAAAATAATATAGAATATGCGACCTTAGAAGCATCAAGTCACGGTCTTGACCAAAAAAGGCTAGAAGGTGTCCACTTTGAAGTGGGAATTTTTAATAACCTATCGACAGAGCACCTAGACTACCATAAGACTATGGAAAATTATTTTGAAGCCAAAATGAAGCTTCTAGAAAACTCAGAAATGACAGTTAGCAACATGGATGATGAGTGGACAGAGAAAGTAATAGAGAGATTTTCACATACAATTACCTTTGGTAAGTCAGAAAAAGCCCATGTAAGAGCCACAGAAATAATAAAAAACGATAAGGGCACAAGTTTTAAAATCGATGGAGTAGATTTTTTTATAAAAACAATAGCTGATTTTGAGCTTTATAACTATCTAGCAGCCATCACAACTCTTAAGATAATGGGAGCGAGCCTTGAGGAAATAAGCAAGGTCATAGGAGAATTTCCTGGTGTAGGATCTAGGTTTGAACGCATAGATAATAATAGAAACCTTAATCTAATAGTAGATTTTGCCCATACTCCAAAGGCCTTTGAGGAGATATTTAAGAGCCTGCCAGAAGATAAACGCAAAATAGCGGTTTTTGGTATCCAAGGCGATAGGAATGAAGAATTTAGACAGCTTATAGGAAAAATTGTTTCGGATTTTGGCGTCTATGCCATAATTACAACTGACGATCCTAAATTTGATACCTATGAAAATATTTCAAAAGACATAGTAGCTGGGATGAGTGAAAATTACGGTGACTATAGCCTAGTAAAAGATAGGAAAGACGCTATAAAGGCTGCAATAAATATGGCTAAAGAAGGTGATTATGTTCTCTTTATGGGCAAGGGAGAAGAAGACTTTATAAAGTTAAATGGAAATGAAAAAACACCTTGGTCCGAAAAAGAAGCTATAAGGGAAGTTTTGTTAGACTTATGAGAACAGTTTTGTTAGGCGGGGGTGTTGCAGGTTTATTTTTTGCAAACCTCTTTGACGGTGAGCTTTTAGTCATCGAAAAAAATGACTCTGCTGGAAGGAAACTTTTAGCCACAGGCAACGGCAGGTGCAACTTCACCAACCTAAATCTAAAATTAAACAATTACCACTCCACGGGAGGAGAATTTTATAAATACGCCTTAGAAAAATATGACAACCAAGACCTGATTTCTTTTCTAAATGGTCTTGGTATTCTAACGACACACCTGCCTTCAGGTAGGTGCTATCCACAAACCCTAAGCAGTAAGACTATCAGAGATATCTTGCTTTTAAATTCTAAGGCTAAATTTATGTACGAAACAGAAGTTATTGATATTGATTTTGAAAACCGCCTTTTAATCACAAACAAAGCTAAGATTCCTTTTGATAGGCTAATAATTGCGACTGGTGGAATGAGCCTTAAGGGTTCTGGTTCTGATGGGAAAATTTTTGAAATAATCAAAGATAAGCACAAAGTAACCAGGCTTTCCTATGCAATTACAAATTATAAGACTGAAAATCCTCTATCAAAAAAAGCCAAGGGAGTCAGAGTAACAGCCAAGGCAAGTCTTTTTGTGGACGGAAATTTACTAAAAGAATCCACAGACGACATAATTTTTCAATCCTACGGTCTAACTGGTACTGCTATCTTAGATCTTTCAAACCATATATCCTATGCTTTGTTTGGAAAAAGGGATATCTGGGTATCTTTAGACTTGCTTGAAGATTATTCAGAAGGGAAATTATTTGAGATAATTAAAAATCTTTCAAAAAATAATCCGGAAAGAACTATAGAAGAAATTTTGATGGGATTTTTGAATAAAAAACTCATTGAAGATATCCTAAAAAGAGTAAAATTAAAAAGTAAGACTTGGGTAAAAAATCTTAGGGATGATGATATTAGAAAGCTAATCAAAACAATAAAGAACCTGAGATTTAAAATCATAGCTATAAACGATGAGGAAAATGCCCAAGTGACCATAGGTGGTGTTGATACTAGCCTTGTGGATGATAAAACTTTCGAATCAAAAATTATACCAGCTTTATATTTTATTGGCGAAGTCCTAGATGTGGACGGCGATTGTGGCGGCTACAATATCCAGTGGGCCTATTCGTCTGCCAAGGCTTGTGCGAAAAACCTCAGTAGGGTTAAGAGAGGGGAATTCAATGTTAAAGATAAATAGAAAACTAAGAGAAATGAGAGATAATGGAGAGAGCATCAAGCTTGCAATAATTGGTTGCGGCAAGATGGGTGCATCTCTTGTTAGCCAACTATCAAAGCTAGACGCTATGGAAGTTAAGCTTATTGTTGATAGGAATCCCCAAAAGGCCATAAAAGCCCTTGTAAATGCAGGGATTGCTGAAGATAAGATAATCTTTACAGATGACTATAACGAAGGCTATGAAGTCTTAGAAAAAGGCTATGTTGCAGTATCTACAAACTATAGGCTTGCTTACAAACTCCTTCAGATAAATGCGGTAGTAGATTGCACGGGAAATCCTTCATTTGGTGCGGTAATTGCTCGTAAAACTATCCAATACCACAAGCACATGATAAGTTTCAATGTGGAATGTGATGCCGTTGTAGGACCTGTCCTTCATGATATGGCAAAAAAAGCTGGTGTAGTTTATACAGGCATCCTAGGCGATGAACCTGGAGCAATCATAGACCTAGTAGACAATGCCTACGGCATGGGTCTTGAGGTTTTAGTAGCAGCTAAGGGTAAAAACAATCCATTAGACAACTATGCCACAGCTGAAAGTCTTGCAGAAGAAGCCAAGGCCAAAAAGCTATCTCCAAGGATGCTTACATCCTTTGTTGATGGGACAAACACCATGATGGAGCTAAATGTAGTATGTAATGCCCTTGGATTTTTACCAGATACATTTGGCTGTCATGGGATAGATACAAACCCAGAAAAAGCATTAGAAGACTTTAGGCTAAAAAATGAGGGAGGAATTTTAAACTCTTATGGAGTTGTAGAATTCTCACCAGGTATGGCACCAGGAGTATTTATAATAGTGACAAGCGACCAAGAAGATGTCAAAGATCTGATGAAGTTCTTAGGCTTTGGCGATGGACCAAATTATTTATTATATAGGCCATACCACCTAACAAGTCTTGAAGCACCAATCACCATCTACAATGCTGTTGTAGAAAATGAACCAACCATAGCCCCAATCCACGGCCAAGTTGCAGATACAGTTGCAATTGCGAAAAGGGATATCAAAAAAGGTGAAAAACTAGACGGTATTGGCTCTGATAAAGTCTTTGGCAAACTTACAAGCCACGATAGGTCAATCCACGAAGGCCTTCTACCAATAGGTATAATCACAACAAAAACCGAAGCAATTGTCGATATTCCAAAGGATACAGTAATAGATATGTCCATGGTAAAAATAGACGAAAAAGCAACCATTACTAGACTAAGAAGAAGACAAAACTCAATGAAACTATAAATCATAACCGCAGGCAAGTTAGTCTGTGGTTTTTTTACATAAATATTACATGTATTTTACGAATTGTATAATAATTTAATATAAAATTTTATTAAGAATAAGGTAAATTGCTAAAGACCGGGAGGTTTTATGGAAAATTTGATTGAAGTAAGAGGCCTTGTAAAAAAGTACAAAGAACTAATAGCTGTCGATAAGCTTGACCTAGATGTTAAAAAGGGTAGGATTTTAGGACTTTTAGGGCCAATGGATCAGGTAAATCTACTACAATTAACTGTATACTAAGTCTTCTTAAAAAATATGGGGGCAGTGTAAAAATCTATGGCAAGGAAATGAGCCCTGATGCCTATGATATAAAAGAGAAGATTGGTGTAGTTTTCCAAGAGGTAGGAGTCTATGACGAGCTAAATGTCTATGAAAATATAGATTATTTTTGCGGACTTTATATCAGGGATAAAAAGGAAAGAGAAAAGCTAATCCAAAGGACATTAGACCTTGTTGGCCTAAATGATTTTGTAAAATTCAAACCCAAAAAACTTTCGGGTGGCCTTTTGCGAAGACTGAATATAGCATGTGGCATAGCCCACAGACCTGAGATAATAATCCTTGATGAGCCAACTGTAGCAGTAGATCCCCAATCAAGAAACAATATCTTAGAAGGTATTAAAAAACTAAACCAAGAAGGATCTACCATAATCTACACCTCCCACTACATGGAAGAGGTTCATTATTTGTGCGATGACATTGTTATAATTGATAAGGGCAGGGTAATTGCAAAGGGGACATCAAACGAGCTAAGGGAGATGATCCAAGTTAATGAAAAAATTTCCTTTGTAGCTGATAATCTCTCTGACCAGCTGATTAATAAACTTAAAAACATGGACCATATTATAGATTTTTCTTATAAGGAGGATACCTGCAAGATGACTTTTTCAAAAAGTGACGAGAAGCTTTTAAGCCTTGTAGAAATACTCACAGAATCAAAGGTAGAATATAGGTCGATAAATGTTGAAAAGCCGAGCTTAAATGACGTGTTTTTAGAGCTTGCGGGCAAGGATTTGAGGGACTAGTATGTTTTTGCATTCTTTTAAAAATACCTTCAAATATTTGCTCAGAGAAAAAGCCACGGTTTTCTGGGCCCTGTTTTTTCCGATTATCCTAGGCGCCCTTTTCAAACTCGCCTTTGGAGGAATAACTGATAGCAATAAGTTTGAGGCAATCAATATTGCTGTAAGCGAATCTGCGATGACAGATCAAAATTTTAAAAGCTTCCTAGATGCTATGGAAGAAGGGGATTATTTCAAAATCACAAAAGCTGAGAACAAAGAAATTCTTGATACAAATTCTGATATAAGGGCCTTTATAGAAGAGAAAGATATGGTCTTTACCAAAAAATCTGGTATTGAAGAAACCATCGTAGAGACAGTTTTAAATGACTATCTACAAAAATCGGAGATGATTACAAGGATAATGGAAGAAAATCCTCAGACAGACATTACAAAGCTTTTGGATGTTAAAGACTATATTAAAGATGAGTCTAGGACCAATATGGATCCAATAAATACTTTTTTCTACACCCTTGTGGGTATGACTACAATCTATGGTTATATGTGGGGGCTTTATGTAATATACCAATACGAGGCGAATTTGTCTGTAAATGCAAAGAGAAATGTAATCGCTCCAATCAAAAAATCTGTAAGCCTTTTAGCATCTATCCTTGCTTCTTGGATAATAAATTTCGTCATAACCCTTATCTTTATCTTCTATCTAGATAAGGTTTTGGGAGTAGAATTTGGCGGTAAAATGCCGCTTTTAGTCCTCTTATACTTGGTATCTTCTCTAGCAGGAGTTGGGCTTGGAATACTTATTGGCGTATCAAATAAGAAAACACTCGAATTTAAGATAAATCTAGGCATTGCTATTTCTATGCTAATGGGTTTTTTATCAGGCATGATGATTTCAAGTATTAAGGTAATAATCCAAGAAAAAGCTCCGATTTTAGGAAAAATCAACCCTATATCAGTAGTCACTGACGCCATTTATTCCCTATACTATTACGAGTCTACAGCTAGGTTTTATCAGAATATTGGGATTTTAATAATAATTAGCCTGGTTTTTTTCCTAGTAAGTTTGTTTTTTATGAGAGGTAAGGAATATGAGAGTCTTTAAAAATTATTTTAAAATAGTAAAAGGCCATAAATTTGCTAATGAAGATTTGGAAAAAGAGATAGATGTTGGGATAAAAATTGAAAAAAATCTTGGAAATGAAGATAAGTCATTATTTTATTTCAATTTTATCAACTACCTAATCCTAGCCCAGGTTCTCCTAATCGTATCAACAATAGTAAGTGTATACAAGAAAAATACTATAGCCATGAGAAACGCAGCAAGTCCTATGCCAAAATACAAGCAAAACCTAGAACTAATTTTTGGCCACGTCCTTACCGGGCTAATAGTTTGGGCCTTATATATTTTCTTATTTGTAATCCTCTACAAATATGATTTTAGCAAGTCTTCAACCAATCTTATGATGGTAAACTCATTGGTTTTCACAGTTAGTGTAGTAACCATGGCAGTATTTATCTCAAACCTAATTTCAAATGAAAATACAATTTCAGGAATTATGCAAGTAGTATCACTAGGATCATCATTTTGTGCGGAGCCTTTGTACCCCAAGCCCTCTTATCAAAGACAGCCCTCGCTCTGGGAAAAATTTTCCCATCATATTATTACATCAGAAACAACGAAATGCTTCTAGAAAATCCTAGTTTTGTTACAATCCTACCAAACATTGGAGTAATGCTTGCATTTTCTATAGGTTTCGTACTTATAAGCTTGTTAGTTAAGACAAAAACAAATGATAAAATCTCATAAAAAATCCCTCGCCTTTGTACGAGGGATTTTTTTGGGTAGATATATATGTAGTACAGAGGAGGGGTAAGATGGTTGATAAGAATAAGATTTATTCAAAGTATTTAAAAAGAGATGTGACCTACACTTTTATTGAGGATAAGGATTCGGATTTGTTTTTGTATTTTTTTGACGGGGCAAACCTATATGATAAAGAGGAATCCTTTATTGGTGAGGTTTGGGCCCTTGATAAGGCGATAGAGACAATTGGTCTTAGAGCAAATCTTGTTGGTATTTATTGTGCAGATGGGGAAGAAAGGGTCAATGAATATTCTCCCTTTGAAAATTTATCCAATGAAGAAGTTAGAAAAAACCTTAATCCCAAGGGAATTTTGACGGGTAAATTTATTGTTGATGAGCTAAAGCCTACAGTTGAAGAGGGCAAAAAAATATCATCAAGGCTAATCGGTGGTTCTTCTATGGGTGGGGTTATGAGCCTTTATATGGGAAGTAAGTATCCCGAAGTTTTTGATAAGGTTCTTGCTATGTCAACTCATTTTTTGATAGATCCTTTTGGCATGGGAGAGATTTTATCGAAATTTGATCCTAAAAATAAGCAAAAAGTATATCTAGATACAGGGACAAAAGAATTTGATGATGAAGTGATCCAAAAATCTTATGTAAATCTTTCACAAATGGCCTATGGAGTTCTGAAAGATAGG
>JBHWRC010000096.1:0-3900 GCA_043426375.1 Anaerococcus sp. | reverse complement strand
TTTGCAACTTCAATTGTCTGAGTTGGCGAGCCTTGCTTATTGTCAAATTCTTGGAGGGAAAAAGTTTGGATGGAGTCTAAAATTACAATATCAGCCCCTGTTACTTTTATCTCTTTGAGGGCCAAGTCCATTGAATTTGTCGATAGAATCCACAAATTCTTGGGTTCTTCTTGCATTATCCTTTGGGCTCTTGCCTTTATTTGACTTTCACTTTCTTCTCCAGAAATATATAGAACTTTTAGGTCCCTATCTGCATATGATTTTGATAATTGAAGGAGAAGAGTAGATTTTCCGGCTCCTGGACGGGCTGTTAGTATCGATACAGAATCCCTTACAAGGCCTCCTCCAACTGCCCTATCAAATTCTTCATAGGCCGAGTGGATTCTTTCTGACTCATTGATTTCAATATCTCTTAGCTTTTTTGCCTTATTATCATCATCAATAACTACTTTCTTACCAGTCTTTCCTTCCTTGATGGTTGTTTCGACTAGGCTTCCCCATTTTTTGCAAGATGGGCATTGGCCAGCCCAAACATTTTGGACATGACCACAGTCTGTGCATTCATAAGCTTTTTTTATTTTAGCCATCAATTGCCTCTACAAACCTGTTTACAGAAAATTCGTAGACCGCTCTTTTAGGATCTTCTTTATAGATTTTTGCAAAAATATCACGAGGAACAATTCCAAAATCAAGCATAGACTCTAGTTCATCTAGGAATTTATTTTCTTCCTCATCTAGGACAGGTCTAATTATATCAATTATTTCTAGGATATACTTATAGATTTCGTAGTTGTTATAGAGGGCGAATATACCCATTCTTGATGAGTTGTTCTTAAGTTTTTGGGCCTTTTCATAATCCATATCGGAGAAAATCTCATATACCTTATCAAAGGTTTCCTCTACAAAAAACATCCCTTTGATAAGGGCCAAGGCCGCCATATTATAAGGATATGGCACATTATCTGGCATCCTTATTTCTATATAATTTTTGACCCTCACATCAGGAAAAACTATAGAAAGACCGTGGTTTATCATTTTGTCGGCATTTTCTTCTGTCATTAGCTCTTCTAGAGTTTTTCTTCCCACATAGACTTCACCATCTTCTGTCGGCATAAAAATCATTGGAGTATCTAGAATTTTTTCCGCATATTTTTCATAAGACATGTCTGAATCAAAGGAAAATTCATACAAGCCAGTCCTATCCATGTCTGTGTATTCCCAAATTGTTTGTCTTAAGTTCCTATCTATATACTCCTTGCCTTCAAAAATTAGGGCATTATCAAAAATAGAATACAAAAATGGGCTTAGGGCGTTTGCTAGAAAATATTTCTTTCTAAAATCATCCTCGTCCTCGTAGTCTACGGCAAATTGCATAGAACAAGTTCCCT
The DNA here is from genome assembly GCA_043426375.1 of Anaerococcus sp. GTDB lineage: Bacteria > Bacillota > Clostridia > Tissierellales > Peptoniphilaceae > Anaerococcus. The sequence continues at coordinate 2,512 of JBHWRC010000096.1, read as the reverse complement.
TCATCATATTGTGGGCATATTCTCCGCCAAACTCTTCAAAATATTTGTACATAAAATCATAGCGGGCCTTTGGGATAATCTTAATCTCATCGATTTTAGATTTTGGATGGTAGCCGAGAGTCACCAAAAGAAGCCCTCTTTTTTCAAAAATTGGCACAAGCTTTTGCATATGTGACTTATAAACTTCTAATAATTTGCCTACAGAATTCTTAGCCCTTAGTGCAAGTTCAAATTGGCCGGCTGGTTCTATTGATATATCAACATTTCCATCAGAAAAAGCCATACCCGATCCGTCAGTTTTTTCATAGCCTAAGGAAATTAAATCTTCAAGGATTTCCCCTACTCCATCATGACCATAAAAGGACTGGGTTTCAAGTGTTTCCTTGTCTACAACAAAGTGTTCCATTTCAAATCCAAGCTTGAAATCATCGTTGTTTTTCTCGCCTGCTTTTATAAAATCTACAATTTTATTAATCTTTTCTTTTCTGTCCATAATAACCCCTTTACTCTTATCATTATACGAACAATAAAAATAATAACCATGGTATAATAATATCATGAATTGCGGATATTTTAAATCTCAAATAGGAATAATAAAAATATCCTATGAAGAAAAAATTAAAAAAATTGAATTAGCCAATGAATTTCCTGGCAAATCAGAAAAAGACGAGATTTTTCATCTTTTTAAGGATCAAATATTAGAATATTTATCTGGCACGAGAAAAAATTTCGATCATATTGACCTTTTGGACTTAGGAGGAACTGACTTTCAAAAATCTGTGTGGAAGGCCCTATTAGAAATCCCCTATGGGCAAACTTCTTCTTATAAACAGATCGCAAATCTAATAGGAAATCCCAAAGCAGTGAGGGCTGTAGGCACAGCTTGCGGTAATAATCCATTCCTTATCATAATTCCTTGCCACAGGATAGTAAAGTCTGATGGTTCTCTTGGAGGTTTTGCCTATGGAAGTGAAATTAAAAAAAAGCTCCTAAAGCTTGAAGGCAATATTTTCTAAATTCTATTAATTTTGCCCAAAACTTTTTTCTAATAATAGATTAATTGTAAAATATATGTAAAATAACATCCTCCATAACTAAATTTTCTCCTTATATAATGTATTTAGGTACAGGACTGCTTGTTCTGGTTAGTCTTATTGCCGCTTACTTTTTAATTTTATTCCACAAGATTGGATTATCGGACTCCTTGGTCTAATTCCACTAGTTCTTGGTATAAAAGCAATTTTTGTGGATGAAGATATTGATGAGGAAGACATCGAGGGAAAAATTACCGGAAATGGATCAAAAATCTTAGCATTTATAAGTTTAACAGTGGCAATGGGTGGAGATAATTTAGGAATTTATATTCCCTATTTTACAGGAAAGAGTTTGATTGAGATTGGTATAAGTCTAGTAATATTTGCGTTAGGGATTTTAGTTCTATGCAAATCATCTCAAAATCTTGCCTCAATTTCTGCTATCGGAGAGATTGTAGAAAAGTACGAAAAAATAATTGTACTAGTCGTGTTTATTGGGCTCGGTCTCTATATATTGATTGAAAATGGAACGATTAATTATCTCATTTCCCTAATCACAAGTTAATAGTTATTTTTATATTTCAGACCTATTAAAGGAAATCTTTAGTAGGTCTTTTTTTGTTTACTTAAAATTCTCTTATCTGTCCAAAGAAATATGAGAAGGAAGAATTATGTAGGATGTTAAAATAAGTGTTATTTCCTTGCCAGTGATATGGGAGGTAAATTATGCGAATAGAAAGACTGAACAAGAAAAAAGAAGTTCTATTTGAAGAACACTCAAAAGACTATGTAATAGCAAAACAAAAAATAATAAATAAATTTCGATAAATCTCGTCTACTATATTTATAGTATTTTATTTATACAGATGATAATTATATATTATAAGTAAATTTAGATTTAGAGATAATTTAAAACATAAGAAATATACTTATGGATATATTCTCACATACGACGCTTACTTAAAATATTAAAATTTATCCATACTAACCATTCAAGCCATGTGGAGACGGTGGTATTATTGTCAAGAAAATAGAATAACAAGTTATAAAAGTGTTGAAATAGGTGCTTTTAGGATTTTAAAAGAAATCAGTTCTATAATAAATTAAAAATCGTGATGGTAGAAAAATCGTCTACTTCTACCAACACGATTTTACAAAGAGCCAGTACTTACATCTCTTTTTTTCCTGTAAAACTATTGTATCTTGATACTTTAAGGAGTTTCAATCATTCGATCTGTTAACCGTTATTTTTTTGGATCTAAATTTAATAAAATAGCATTAATGGCGACGATGACTGTTGACACAGACATTAGGATTGCTCCTAATGCAGGGCTTAATGTGATGCCAATAGGGGCCAAAATTCCTGCAGCTAGAGGGATAGCTATAAAGTTATAACCAGCTCCCCAAAATAGGTTTTGTTTCATTTTACGAGTTGTTTTGTGTGCTAATTCAATGAATGATTCAATATCTCCTGGATC
>JBHWRC010000095.1:0-11003 GCA_043426375.1 Anaerococcus sp. | reverse complement strand
ATGATTCCACTATTGGTACCACTATTTATAAATGCCCTAAAAAGATCAAGTGATTTGGCAACTGCCATGGAAGCAAGACTTTATAGGATAGGTGAAGAGAGAACTAAGCTTAATGATATAAGTATGGATAGGACAGACTGGATAAGCCTGATAGGTTTTAGTATTTTCTGTCTAATTATAATAGTTTATTATTTTATATGATTAAAAACATACTTTTAGAATTAGCCTTTGACGGGAGAGACTTCAAAGGCTACCAGTATCAAATAGACCAAAGAACAGTAGAAGAAGAGCTTAAGAAAGCTATAAATGAAATAACAGGTGAGAATAACAGAGTTATAGCCTGTGGAAGGACAGATGCAGGAGTCCATGCCAGGAAGTTTTTTATAAACTTTCTTACAGCAAGTGAGATTTCAGGAAGTGGCTTTGCCTACCATCTTAGGCCACATTTACCTGATGATATCCTAGCCCTAGTTTCAAAAGAAGTGGGGCTTGATTTCCATGCTAGGTTTTCTTGCAAAACAAAAACCTATAGGTACGTAATAAACTTAGAAAAAGATCCTCATCCAATCTTTAGGTCTTATATGGAAAATATTAGCTATAAGCTGGATTATGACTTACTATATCAGGGGCTTTCGCTTCTAAAGGGTGACCATGACTTTAAATCTTTTATGAAAGAAGATAAAAATCTTGAAATTAACACGCAAAGAAGGATTGATGATTGTTATTATGAGTTAGAAAAAAATAAACTTTCGATTTATTTTAAGGCAAATTCTTTCCTTCATAATCAAGTGAGGATAATGACAGGAAGCCTAATTGAACTTGCTAGGGGTAAGATTAGTATGGATGATTTTAAGGCTTATTTTGATAAAGACAACAAAAAACGAGCGAACCCAACCCTAAGTCCAACAGGCCTATATTTGTGGGAGGTAGAATATTGATTGTAATAGACATTATAAAAGAGTTAAAGGCCATAATTATATTGATATTTACAATTTTGTCCGTATTTTTTGTGAAAGATACATATATGTTAGGACTCTTTGTAGTATTGTCTTTATTAATTGTAGTGCTTAATTTATATATTAAAACCAATAATTTAATTATAAGCAAAAATATTTTTTACCTAATAATTGCAAGTCTTAATGTATTTACTTTGTTTTTTGTGATACAATATTTAGTACAAGGACAAATATCATCTAAGGTCTTAGAAAAAATTTTTGACATTTTTCTAGTGAGAGCTAATCCCTTATTGTATGTAGGTTGGATATTTATCCTAACATCAGGACTTATAATTTTTGAAAAACTAGGTGGTGGCGAGAGTGGACGATAAAAAGATAAAAATCGATGAAGAATTAATTGAAGATAAAAGCGATAACAAAGAAAAGAAATCAAATAGAGATAAAAAAGAATCAGTTAAAAGGCTATATGCAATAAATAAAAAGAACCTAATTTTTGGAATAATTGCTGTAATTTTGATAAGTTTGGTTATTTTTATGATAAGGCAAAGGAAAAATGCATCTATCCAAAACAATGCAACAACTAGTCAGATAGATGAGAATTCTTACAACCAATCAAGGATTATGAGGGTTGACTTAAATAAGATAAAATCAATTGACTTTGACCTAGGTACAGCAGATGTTAGAATCCAAAGATCGAATACCAACCCTTATATTGAATATACTGAGCTATTTAGGGGTGAGGATAATGCATATCTTCTTGATGTAAGCTTTCAGGACGGTGTTCTCAAACTTAAAAACAAGCTAGAAGGTAAAGAGCTTTATATGAAGGATAAAATTCCTATAGTAAGGATTTTCCTCCCATCCACAGGCGGTATCGAAGAAATCAAAGGCACAATTGGTGCGGGTGACGTCAAAATCGATGACCTTGAGGTAAAGAATTTTGACCTTAGGATAAAAAGTGGAAATATAAGTTTAAATAACGGATTTTTCCAAGGGTCTATCAAAAATGAATCGGGATCTATAAATCTTGAAAAAAGCGAATTATCAAACACCAAACTCACTACAGTGACAGGTGATATTATAATCAAACAATCGAAACTTGGAAATAGGCTTGATTTTACAACACAAACTGGAGATATCCTTATAGAAGCCAAGGATACCATTGATAATTATAATATAAGTGCAAACTTAGAAGTGGGTAACTTTGTTCTTGGAAATATATCTTATAGGAATATCAAAGATGGCTATATTTCAGATAATGGAGCAAAGAACAACATAGACCTCAGGACAAAAATTGGAGATATTGTCTTTAATAGGGGTGAAGGTGCAACTTTAGAAAATGAAGAGTACCTAACTAATGATACTAAGATAGAAAATGATGAAGACAATGCCCTAGAAAGAAATATCGATAGGACTGAGAAAGAAAACAAGAAACGCAAGGAAAAAGAAGAAGAAGAGGAAAATCTCGAAGAAAACTTAGAAGAGGAAGAAAATAATTAAGTCTTAGGGCTTAATTATTTTTTTGTAAGTGAAGTATGGATATAGAATTAACAAACAACTTAAAAAAATATTTCGGTTTTGACTCCTTTAGAGAAGGGCAAAAAGAAATCATAGAAAAAATCATGGAGGGAAGGGACGTTCTTGGAGTCCTACCAACTGGTGGTGGCAAATCTATCTGCTACCAGCTTCCTAGCCTGATGAAAGACGGGATCACGCTCGTAATATCTCCTCTTATAAGTCTTATGAAAGACCAAGTAGATACCCTAAGGGAAGATGGGATAGAGGCAAGCTTTATCAATTCTAGTCAAGATTTTGACACCTATAAAAAGACATTGAACAAGGCAAGAAAAGGAGAAATTAAGCTTCTATATATCTCTCCTGAGAGATTAGAAAATGAGTATTTTAGAAGCTTTCTAAAAAGCATAAAACTTAATTTTGTGGCAGTTGACGAGGCTCACTGTATTTCACAATGGGGTCATGATTTTAGGCCATCATATAAACTAATTACGGACCTTTACGAAATACTTGGAAGGGATATTCAGATAGCAGCTTTTACAGCAACAGCCACAAGAGAAGTTAGGGAAGATATTATAGATAATCTAGACCTAAAAGATCCTTTTGTAAAAGTTACTGGCTTTGATAGGCCAAATCTTAAATTTATAGTTAGAAAACCAAAAGATAAGCTTAAATTTATCAATAATTATCTAGAAGACCACGAGGGTGAATCGGGTATAATTTATGCCTCTACAAGAAATAGGGTCGATAAATTATACAGAAATCTCAGAGCAATGGGTGTGAGCGTAGTCAAATACCATGCAGGCCTTACAGAAAAAGAGAGGCAAAAAGCTCAGGAAGACTTTATCTTTGATAAAAAAGATATAGTGGTAGCAACAAATGCTTTTGGCATGGGTATAGATAAGTCTAATGTTAAATTTGTAATCCACCTAAATATGCCAAAAGATATGGAATCCTACTACCAGGAGGCAGGCAGGGCTGGTAGAGATGGGCAAGTGGCAGATTGCATACTTCTTTATTCCGCCCAAGATATCATTATAAATAAGCACCTTATAAACCAAAGTACAAATCTCAGCTACAGAAGAATTCAACTTGAAAAGCTTCAGACAATTATAAATTACGTTAATACCTCAAGGTGTTTGAGAACTTTTATCCTAGATTATTTTGGTCAAGACCATAAAGATGAATGCAATTTTTGTTCAAATTGTCTAGATGACATTATAAAAGAAGATAAAACGGTAGAAGCACAAAAAATCTTATCTTGTATTTATAGACTTAATCAGAGATACGGGATAAATACGGTAGTTGATTGCCTAAAGGGTTCAAAGAACAAAAACTCCAAGGATAAAAACTTAGAGTCTATTTCGACTTATGGCTTAATGAAGGATATAAATTCAAAAGAGATTAAGGATTTAATTGGAAACTTAATTGCAGATGGCTATATAAGGGTATCTGGTCTGGACTATCCAATCCTTGCTCTTACAGAAAATTCTAAGAAAATTTTATTTTCAGAAACTAAGTTTTTTGCAAGAAAAACAGAAGTTACAAAGTCTCACAAACATAAAAGTGTAGATCTTTCAAGCGAAGAAGACCAAGAGCTTTTTGAAAGACTTAGAAAACTTCGACTAGACCTATCAAAGCTTAGAAAAATACCACCTTTTATAATATTTTCCGACCAATCTCTTAAGGACATGGCGGCTAAAAAGCCAAAAACAGAAGAAGAATTTCTAAAGATAAAAGGAGTGGGTGAGAAAAAACTTATTCAATACGGAGATATTTTTATAGCAGAAATAAAAGACTACGAAGTGACTTTTTAATAAAAATCGTCCCACAATCATTTTGCTAACTTATCTAGCAAATCCAGATTAGGGACGATTTTTATTTATTATTTATTTGTAAGTTTGTTTTAAATTTATTTCTTATTAGTCTTTACATAACCTAACATTAGGGCAAGACCTACTATACTCATTATCGTTGAGATTACGAAAGCAAGGCCGTATGAGCCTGATGAAGTCTTGATGTTTGAAGCAAGGGAAGGACCAACTATAGCTGCTACACCGTAGGCTGTGAACATGAAGCCATAGTTAGAACCGGCGTTTTTAGCACCCCAGTTTTCTGCAGTGATTCCAGGATAAGAACCTAAGAATCCACCGAATGAAGATGCGATTAATACTAGACCAACAACTGCTGTCCATGATCCAAGCTGTGGGTTTAGGTAGACTAGGACAAGGCCAATAGCAGATGCAACAAACATCAGGATTACAGTTTTGTACCTACCGAGTTTATCAGAGATTGATCCCCAAGCGATTCTTCCAAGCGTGTTAGAAAGGCCAACCACCATTACTATTAAGGCTGGTTTTCCAAGCTCGTAGTCTGTAGCAATATTTGCAGCGTGACCTATAACCATCATGCCTGCAACTGCTGCAAGTACGTATATTGCCCAAAGTAGCCAGAATTTTCCTTCTCTTACCATTTCATTCCAGGTTTTGTTAGATGAATCTACACTTACCTGTCCAGCATTTTCTACAATAGGTGCCTCCTTCATTACAAAAGAAGCTATAATAATTACTAAAAATAGAGCTGTACCCATTATCTTGAAGGTAGTAGAAATTCCGTATTTTTCGATTAGAGAGTTGGCAACTGGAGCAAGTATTATCGCACCCGATCCGAAGCCTGCAGCAGTAAGACCGCCTGCCATACCCTTTTTATCTGGAAACCATTTCACGCCTGCACTTGTTGCTGCACCATAGCCAGCTCCAATACCTAGACCAGCAAGGATACCATAGCTTAGGTAGAGCATTGGAATCGATTTTGCGAAACCAGTTGTAAACATACCAAGTCCAAATAGGACTCCACCGATAAATACTACTTTTTTAACCTGTCTATTGTCAACCATCTTTCCAAACAAAATCATACCAAGAGGTACCATTGCAAAAGAAATTGAATATGCAAGGGAAGTTTGGGTGATAGCCCAGGTTGGGTTTTCAGCTAAGAGCGCTTGTTGGTAAACTGACCATGCATAGCCCGATCCTAGAGCAAGGTTGGTTAGAATAGCTGCCAACAAAATTAGCCAACGATTTGTTTTTTTCATATATTTCTCCTATAAAAATATTTAGATAAGTATTATCATTCTTATCTATCTTGATTGTTTTATACCCTTGAAATACTTTGTTAAACACTTTTTTAATATTTTCTTAATTCAGATTGCTAAATAATATTAACAAATAATAGAAATTAAAAAGAGATGCTTATATGATAGTTTTATCAAAATTAAGCATCTCTTAAATTAGCATTTAATTTTATCTACTCTTATAAGAGTTGGATTCCCTTGTTGGCAAGGGTCCTTCTTTGATCATCTGGCCAATAGGATACTTGGACTTCTCCTATATGGGACTTTTGTAAAAAGAACATACAAAGCCTTGATTGGCCAATTCCTCCACCTATAGTTTGAGGTAGTTTATCATCAAGGAGCATCCTATGGTAGTCGTATTTTAATCTGTCTAGGTTTCCTGATAGCTTTAGTTGCTCATTTAACCTTGCACTATCGACCCTGATACCCATTGATGATAGTTCTAGGGCATCGTCTAGGACAGGATTGTAGACAATTATATCCCCGTTTAGTAACCAGTCATCATAATCTGGTGCCCTATTGTCGTGCTTATCGCCATTAGAAAGTATGGTACCTATTTGTGATAAGAAAACTGCTCCGTATTCTTTGGCAGCTAGCTTTTCCCTTTCTTTTGGGGTCTTGTCTGGATATTTTTGAAGAAGTTCTTCGCTTGTCATAAACCTTATCTGATCTTTCAAGAGTTTGCTTCTTGTAGGAATTAGGCCGCAAAGGTATTCGTCTAAGCTCTTCATAGTCCTATAGATTATTTCAACTACCTGCTTTAGGTAGGATTCTGTCCTATCTTCCTTGTTTATAATAAGCTCCCAGTCCCACTGATCCACATAAAATGAGTGGGTATTATCTGGCTCTTCACAGGCTCTGATTGCGTTCATGTCAGTGTAGAGGCCTTCGTGGAGTTTGAAATTGTACTCTTTTAGGGCATATCTTTTCCATTTAGCAAGAGAATGGACAATTTCCATTTTTTCGTTATCAGCTTCAGGAAGCTTAAAGGAAACGGGTTCTTCTACACCATTTAGGTTGTCATTTAGGCCTGATTTTGTTGATACAAAAAGTGGGGCAGATACTCTTTTTAGATTTAGGTTATTGGCTAGGTTAATCTGAAAATAATCTTTTATTTCTTTTATCAAAACTTGGGTCCTATATAAGTCTTCATTTGATTTATAATCTTCTGGTATTATTAATTTCATTAATTTTCTCCATATCTAATTTCGCAAACTTTCTACTATTTTACTTCATTTATCATAAAATAAAAATCTATAAATTTAGGCTAATTGATGAAAAAGTTTGCATATAAAATATAACTTGACTAATAGTTTAATAGCTGTATAACTATGTCAGAAATGATGTTAAAAATATTTTACATTTATAATTGCTTATAAGCATCATTTACTTTTGTACTAGGATAAATAAATATTTTGTCACCGATAGGGGTGACTTTTTCTTTATCCAAAATAAAATAGGAGAGATAATGGAAAGTAAATTTAAAGAATTGTTTCAATTTGAAGGTAAGGTGCCAACAAAAGAAGCCTTCCCTCTAGCCCTCCAACACGTTATCGCTATGATAGCAGGTTGTGTTGCACCAGCTTTGATATTTGCTCAAGCAGCAGGTCTTAGCCATGAAGATAGTATCATAATTGTCCAAATGGCCCTGATAGGATCAGCTCTTACCACATTTATTATGCTGTATCCAATAGGCATTTTAGGTAGCAGACTTCCAGTAATCTATGGTGTATCCTTTGCTTACATACCAACTATGATTGCACTTTGTAGTCAGTTTGAGACGGCAGGACCTACTGGCATTGTAGCTGTTGTCCTAGGAAGTCAGCTTATAGGTGCCCTTGTTTCGGTTATATTTGGTCTTGCCCTTAAGTACATAACACCATTTTTCCCACCACTTGTTTCGGGGACTGTAGTTTTGGCAATCGGTCTTACCCTATATCCGGTAGCTCTTACAAATATAGGTGGAGCAGGATCAGTTACAGCACCTGGTTGGGGTGCATGGCAATATTGGCTTGTAGGCATTATCACCCTTCTTGTTAATGTAGGGCTAAATCATTTTGGAAAAGGCATTACCAAACTATCTTCAGTATTATTTGCTATGGTTGTGGGATATGTAATTGCATTTTTCTTTGATATGGTCGACCTATCACCAGTTAAAGATGCGGGATGGATTTCGGTTGCGGCCCCAATGCATTTTGGTCTTAAATTTGATATTTCTGCCATAATTTCCTTTGTAATTATCTTTATGGTTACCTGTATAGAGGGAATTGGAGATATGTCATCAACAACTATAGGTGGTATGGATAGGAGTCCAACAGCTGATGAATTAAGAGGTGGAATTGTTGGTTTTGGTGTGGCAAATATAATAGGTTCTTTTATAGGATGCCTACCTACGGCTACTTTTTCACAAAACGCTGGTATCGTATCTGTAAATAAGGTCATAAATAGAAGGGTGTTTTTCCAAGCTGGTTTAATTATCCTAATAGCTGGCTTTATGCCAAAGCTATCATCCCTTCTGACAACTATCCCAGCGCCAGTAGTTGGTGGTGCAACACTTTCAGTATTTGCAGCTATTACTATGAATGGAATAAGAATGATAACAGAACAACCACTTACAGTTAGGAATACTTCTATAGTAGGAATCTCAATTGCAATTGGTTTTGGCTTTACAACTATAGTTGCAACAGCAGATCAGGCAGGGGTTAACTTTATGCCAGAATCTCTTAAAAATGCTATCGGTGTATCACCAGTTGTCCTTGCAGCAATCACATCCATCCTTATGAATATAGTAATTCCTGAGACAGAAGCAGATAAAAAACAAGAATCTTTAATAGAAGATGTTTTAGAAAAATAATAAAAGGATATAACAAAAATATATTCTATAAGACAAGCGAGACTTTTTTAACAAAGAAAGGTCTCGTTTTTTTGTATCTTTATATTTTACAAACTCTTTACAAAGACTTAAAACCTATCAAATAATCAGTGGGTATCATAGACTTAAAGTTAAAAAAAGATAAACTTAAGGAGTTAAAAAATGAAAATTACAAATAAGAAGATTTTAGCAGCAACACTTTCCCTAGGTCTAATCCTAGCAGGATGCGGTAAAGAAGAAAAACCAGCAGAAGAACCTACTCAAACAGAGACAGCTGAAACAACAGAAACAGCTCAACCACCAGCAGAAGAGAAAGAAAGCGAAACTGAAACAGCAAACGCTGAAGACTATGACTTTACAGTAGTTTCTCGCGAAGATGGCTCTGGTACAAGAGGGGCTTTCATAGAACTAGTTGGTCTTGAAGAAGAAGTAGACGGCGAAAAAGAAGATATGACAACCCAAGAAGCTGTCGTTCAAAACTCAACCAACGGTGTAATGCAAACAGTAAGCCAAGATGCAGAAGCAATCGGCTATATCTCACTTGGTTCCCTAAATGATACGGTAAAACCTGTTAAAATCGAAGGTGTTGAAGCTACAGAAGAAAATATTCTAAATGGCTCATACAAAATCTCTAGACCATTTAACCTAGGATTTAAAGAAGCAGAACTTAATGATCTTGCAAAAGACTTCTTAAAATTCTGTATATCTGAAGATGCTCAAGCTCTAACACTTGAAGAAGGCTATGTTCCACTTCAAGAAACAGAAAAATACGAAGCAGCAGGTACAAGCGGCAAGCTAACAGTAGCGGGGTCAACATCTGTAACACCACTTATGGAAAAAATGGCAGAAAAATACCAAGAACTAAACCCAGATGCAACAATTGAAATCCAATCAACAGGTTCATCTGCAGGTATAGAAGCAGTAATCGATGGTTCAGCTGACATAGCAATGGCATCAAGAGAACTAAAAGATGAAGAAAAAGAACAACTTGCTGTAGAAGTAATCGCAACAGACGGTATAGCTGTAGTAGTTAACAAAGAAAGCAAGGTAGAAGACTTAACACTTGAAGAATTAAAACAAATCTTCAAAGGTGAACTTACAAACACAAGCGAACTAGGAAAATAATATGACAAAGATAAGAGAAAAAATCGGTGAGATAATTTTTCTCTTGTCTGCAGTATTGTCCGTATTTCTGATACTTCTTATAATTTACTTCATATTTTCTGAAGGAATTAAGTTTGTAAATGAATACGGACTTTTAAAATTCATAACCGGTAAGGCTTGGAAACCAACTGCAGGCAATCCTAGATTTGGTATTAAGCCAATGATAGTAGGATCAATTATCGTAACCAGTTTATCAACCCTAATAGCCCTACCATTTGGACTTGCAATTTCAGTTTTTATGGCCTATTACTCAAAAAAATCATATGGATTTTTAAAATCACTTATAAACCTAATGGCAGCAATTCCATCAGTAGTATATGGTTTCTTTGCCATGATGGTTCTAGTACCCCTAATCAAGGATTTATTTGATATAAAAAGTGGTATGAACATGCTAACAGCATCAATTTTACTTGCTGTAATGATTCTTCCAACTATGATAAATATTTCAGAAAACTCATTAAGGCAAGTTCCAAAGACCTTTATGACAGGCTCTCTTGCCCTTGGTGCAACAAAAGAAGAAACAATCTATAAGATTTTGATTCCTTATGCTAAATCTGGTATTTTTTCATCAATTATCCTTGCAATAGGTAGGGCAATCGGTGAAACCATGGCAGTTTATCTTGTAATAGGAAACCAGCCAATTATGCCATCATCAATCTTTAAAGGTGTAAGGACCCTTACAACCAACATTGTCCTAGAAATGGGCTATGCAGCAGGAATGCACAGACAGGCCCTAATTGCAACAGGTATGGTTTTATTCGTATTTATACTGATAATTAATATAATCTTCAATATAATAAGAAATAAAACCGAAGAGAAACTATAGGAGAGTTTATGAGTAAATTTTTTAAAGGGCTAATAATATTCTTTACAACTTTGGGCTTCACTACGTCTGGGATTATTATTGCCTATATTTTATTAAAGGGTATTCCAAATATAAGTCCAGGCTTATTTGCACTTACTTATACTTCAGAGAATGTTTCTCTAATGCCTGCCCTAATTACTACCCTAATTACAATTATATTGACCTTGATATTTGCCCTCCCAATAGGGATTTTCACAGCTATCTACCTATCAAACTATGCCAAAAATAAGTTACTAATTAAAGCTGTTAGGTTTTCTACAGAAATCCTATCATCTATACCATCAATAGTATTTAGTTTGTTTGGTTACTTATTTTTTGTATCAGCTAGCGGTAGAGGACTTGGTATGCAGTACTCACTCTTCGCAGGATGTCTCACTGTTGCCATAATGGTTCTTCCTACAATTATAAGGACAACAGAAGAAGCAATTCTTACAGTCAACCCTCTCCAAGCCCACGCATCACTTGCCCTTGGAGCTACAAATATTCAAACAATATTTAAGG
>JBHWRC010000094.1:0-3608 GCA_043426375.1 Anaerococcus sp. | reverse complement strand
GTAATTTATAGAGTATAGTGAGCCCAACCTTTACCAATTGCATATCCAGCTAAATAGAAAAAAGCTACGATGAGTAACCCATAACAAATCATTTTTAAAATCTCTTTTGTTTTTTGATATTTTTTTAATTCATTTGTATCTTTTTCGATTTTTTCCATTAGATTGACATCTCCCTTTAACATATAATCTAAAGATAATTGATAAAATTCGCTAACCCTTATCAAGGTTGGAATATCTGGAAAACTTTTTCCAATCTCCCAATTTGATACAGTTTGTCGTGTCACATTTAAATAATCTGCAACATATTGCTGAGTTAAACCTAATTCTTTTCTTTTTTGTTTTAAAATCTCACTTAGCATATTTATTTATCTCCTAATTTTAGATTAATATATTTTGAAGAAATATCCTAGCAATTGAAATTTGCAATCTTGAATTTTTTAGCAAATTTCAATTGCTAAACTGCTATATCCATGTTTATGGGCTAATAAATAATCATGAGTTTGTCTTAATTATAGTTAAGACAAACTCACGATTTCAGATTCTAGGTCGCTAAAATGCAGTGATTTTATGTCTTCTGATAAATTTTTATCTATCTTAATTCTATGCAATGCTGTCTCTTGATAATTAGGACCTAATTTTTGATTTGCAAGATTTTTGGATATTTCTTTTTTTAATGGACATATTTTTAATAGTTTTTCAAAATCAAGTTCTTCTATTAATTCATTAATTTCAACTTTAAATTGTTCGAAAATATCATTGGTAATTAAATTATCTACCCAGATTTTTAATTCATCAAATATATCCTCTGAATTCTTAGACTTGTTAATTCTATAGTTTGATAATTGATAGTCTATATATTTTTTCTTTCTTTCAAACAAAACTTTATCGATTCTTTCAGACATGGTAGTAATGAAGCTTAATTTGAAATTGTTAATTCTTTCTTCTGCTTCACTTTCTGTAAATTGTGTCTTAGTCAAAACCTTATACATAACTTCTTCAGAAAATAGCAACATTTCAATCTCATTAAATTCCAAAGTATATATGGAATTATTTTTATATTTTTCTATCTGCAAGATTTAACGCTTGATGAAACAGAATCATTTTTAAAAGAATTAAAAAAAAAGACAACATAAACCATTTTTTTTTGAAAAAGGATGGTTTTAAAATTTAATCCTTACTGTTAATATATAAATAAGACAATGCAAGATCCTGACTACCACACTTTACTACTTCGTCTCTTGTTAGACAAAGACTAGTATTTTCAGAAAGAGTGCAAAAAGGCTGGGTTACCAGGCTGGAAGATGCATCTCCCTGCACTAAAAGGGTTTGGAATGCAAAGAGGTACATAATTAATTAGGAGGTTCTTATGAAAAGAGGAAAATCTAGAAAAAGGATTATTATTACAGTAATAACTTTAACTATCTTAATAGGAATATTTGTAACTAACTATTTATTATCACCTTCATCTTATCCAACATTTAATCCAATCGCTGAGCAAGAGGCACTAGGCACTAAGGATTACATAGAAGATTTTGATTATACTTATAGTATTTTAGAGAGCTATTATCCATTTTTTGAAGTCAATAAAATTGCTAACAATGTGGATTGGTTAGGCAAAAGAGGAGAATATAAAAACTTGATATCTAAATGCAAATCAGATGAAGACTTCTATGAAACTATGAGTTTAATTTTAGCAAATCTTAATAATGATCATACACATCTCTTAAATCCTAAGTATGGTTTGGATAGCTATGTTCTTTATAAGATGAATCATGCAAGAATTGATTGGCGTGTGGATATGGTAAAGATATTCGAAAAACCAACTGTTCAAGCAAGATATAATATTACTAATGAAAGAATAGATGAAATGGTAGAACATATGGAAAATTATGTACCAAATGATTTTAGCCCAAAAAATATAGTAGTAGCTGATATCGTTCCAGAAAAAGTTGCCTATATGGGGATAAAAGAGATGGTAACACCTGATTTAAATATTCCAAGCTTTAAGGAAGAATATAATACAATAAAAAACTACTTGGGAGAAGTAAAAGATTACTCTGCGCTAATAATCGATATAAGAGAGAATGGGGGAGGTAATTCAGGTTATTGGTCAGATTTTTTAATGCCACTTATTGTTGATAGAAGTTTCACTCAAAATACATACTCATTTATAAAAGAAGGACCACTTTTTAATCATTGTAGAAGACAATATGGATTTAAAAAAATTACTAATGATAAAATATCAGATTTTAATTTCCCAGAAAAAACTAATAATATAGTAAAGGATTTTGCATACTACATGGATGGAAATACTCAAGTAACTCCAAGTAAGGATTCCATTAACTTTCAAGGTAACTTATATCTATTAGTAGATAAATATGTGTATTCTTCATCAGAACAATTGGCTTCTTTTGCAAAGGAATCAGAAATGGCTACCTTAGTTGGTGAAAGAACTGGAGGAGATGGAATAGGAACTGACCCAATGTTAATTGATTTACCGAATACAGGATATGTATTACGTTTTAGTAAGGAATTAGGAATAACTGAAGAAGGCAGTATCAATGAACTAGATCAGACTGAACCTGATATTGAAGTTTCAAATCCAAGAAAGGTTACTAATATAAGTGGGAGACCTATTGTAGATTACGATGAAGCACTTAATGCTGTATTAAAGATGGAAGGAATTCAATAGAGTAATTTCTTCAGCAGTAAATGAATTAGCTTAGATTGTAGTGCATGAAATGTGTCAGATTACTTATAGATGCAACCAAAATTATAGTTGATGGTGGTTTTTTGTGATTTTACTTTCTATTTCTCAATATTATATCCTCCAGAAATAGTTCGTCATATTACACTGTTGTACATTTATTTACTAATGTTCACTAACTTATTTTCTATAATATCTAAAATCAAAAGATTTCCCTCTGATTTAATACTTTGAATTTGTCTTAATTCTTAACACGTAAAGCTCAAAATTTTATTTAGCGATATAATTCTAGTCTTCCCAACCACATAAACTATAGCCCTGACTTTTTGCTACACTCAAATCTACTTTTTTAACTGAATTTGCATTACTCAAACCGCGACAATTGGCAGAAAAATGGTACTTCGTTCCACTTTCTGGAGCAATATAAACTACTCTTTCAGTATTTGCTTCGGGTACTGACTCAGCAGCTTTTGCTTTTGACTCTTGTTGAGCTTTTTGCTGTGCTTGTTCTTTCGCAACTTTTTCAGCTGCCTCTTTTTCTTGAGCTAGTCTTTCTTTCTCTTCTTTTTCTTCAATATCAGTGAGTTCGCTATCCAGATCTTCCAAACGTTTCTCTAAAGACTTATTAGGTGAAGAAAGAGCACTAACTCGTTCACTAGCTTCAGTATGACTTTGTCTGTTTAAATCTAATTCAGCTTGCTCAACTGCTTCCCTTGCGATTTTTAAATTTTCTTCATACTCATCGACGACAGGTTTGAGCTCTTCCAGCTCTTTAACAAATTGATTGTCACTGTTATCCAATTGATCGAGTAAAGCCATTGCTTTAAGATAATTTGCTTCAGTAGGTTCTTCATTTCCAATATTATAAGCAACCATTCCCTTATTAGAGAAATCAAATTTC
>JBHWRC010000093.1:0-18316 GCA_043426375.1 Anaerococcus sp. | reverse complement strand
AATAAAGATCAAGGTAAGAGCCGAAGAGCTAGGCTTTGTAGATTCGCCGCTTTATTCTTTGGCAGAGTGCTTTCTTGATTATGACCATATGGAGGCTTTTGGTATATACAGTCAAGATGTATTGGTTGGATTTATCTCTATATATTTTGAAGAAGATTTTGGTCAGATTATAAATTTCCTAATAGGAGATGATTTTCAAAATAGGTCTTACGGAACCCATGCAGCAGGTCTTATCCTTGATATGTTTAGGGATACTTATAAGGTGGCTACAGTTTCTGTTGGTATACATAAGAGAAATCAAAAAGCCTTTAGATTTTGGAGAAGGATGGGATTTGTAGAAACAGGCAATCTTGAGGGAGATTATGAGTACTATAGAAAACCATTAAAGGAGATTAAGATTTCAGATGAGCTTGTTCTTGCAAATTATTTCCCAGCCTATAATATAAGTCTTAATTGGTATAGGGATAAGGATACTGTGAAGATGGTTGACAATTCGGATGTTCTCTATGACTTGGATCAGCTTAAGAAAATGTATGGGTATCTTGATAAAAATGGTGATTTATTTTATATAGTATATAAAAATAAACTCATCGGGGACTGTGCGATTTTTGATGATAATATGGTTGCCATTGTGCTTTCTAAAGAATATAGGGGACAAAAATTTGGTTCCAAAGTTTTGGAAGGACTCGTATCCTATGCTAGGGAGAAGAAGTTAGCCTGTCTTAAGGCTGAAATATATGACTTTAACCATAAGTCTAGAAAATTATTTGCTAAATACGGCTTTGAAAGAATTGGAGATAATTTATACGGATTGTCTTTAGACAATTAAATTTCATCATGGATAGTAAGCTATATTTTAGGTTCTTTATTGGGTATAAATATCATATATAAAAGATGTGTGATTATATTTGGAGGAATTTATGAGCAAAAAAATAGCTATACAAGATACTTATGGGGATAGATTCCAATATTGTTGGGGATGCGGACCTAAAAATGAGGACGGCCTTCACCTAAAATCATATCCGACTGATGATGGAAGCGAGGTTGTCACAAAGGTAAAACCAGGTGGAGCCTATACAGGTGGAGTGCCAAATAATCTATTTGGGGGCATGATTGCCATGGTCTTTGACTGTCATGGAACAGCAAGTGCGGCATTTTTCAAACATAAGGCAAAAGGCCTTGAACTAACAGAAGATACAGTCATAGAAAGGTTTATCACAGCCCGCCTAGAAGTAGATTTCAAAAAGCCAACCCCAATGAATGAGGAAGTTGAAATAGTGTCAAGTTTAGAAGAACTTGGCGAAAGAAAGGCTATAGTAAACATGGTCTTGACATGCAAGGGAGAAGTAAGGGCAAAGGCCAGGATAGTGGCTGTAGCTGTGAAGGATGACATGTAGTTTGGTATGGAATTTGAAAGTAATGTGAGAAACTGAATAATTTTTATAGATGATTTTTGGAAAAGAAAACTTTACAATATAAAAATCGCCCCAATCCAAACTTATATAGTTTGAGATTTGGGGCGATTTTGTTTTACTTATCTTCTGTATCTTCTTTTAGAGAGAATTCTAATATGACTGGGTTGTGGTCGCTGTTTACAAAGCCTTTGTCTTGACCCTTGACGCTTTTTATTTCTACATTATCTGTTACAAGGAAACCATCTATGATGCACTCGTATGAGTCCTTTGGATCGTATGGTTTGTGGTTTAATCTTGATGTATGAGTTTTTTCATCGAAGACTGTTTTTAGGTTGTCTGTTAGATAATCATATGGGAATGGTGATGGGTCCCACATGCCTTCTGGGACATCTGATTTGTAATCTTTTCTTAGCTCTTGGTTAAAGTCACCACCTACTATTACATAGTTGCCCTTGTTGTATTCTTCTGTCATGAAGGCTACTATTTGTTTTGTCTGGGCAAGTCTGCCGTTTGAACCTGATTCATAGGCATCTAGGTGGACATTTACAAGGACTAATTTCTTATCATAGCCTTCGATTGGAAGATAGGAGGCGTTGAAGCCTCTTTTTAGGTTGGCAAGTTTGACTGGCCACTTGTGTGGGATTGGCTGCTGGTACCTAAAGGAAGAATCAATTTTGTATTTGCTATTGGTATAGATACCCGAGTTTATTTTGCCCATAGGTGGGATTGGAAATGGTACGAAGTTAACCTTGTAGTTGTAGGCAAAGGTTGATGCACCAGATATTTGTCTATCAAAAAAGCTAACTTCATTGATACTAAAAGTCCTTTTTGAATTGGAATCTACTTCTTGTAATAAAAGAAAATCTGGATTAATTTTGTTGATATCAATCGCTATTCCATTGAGGGCGTTTTCCACATGGTCTTTTGAGATAGGGTTTACCATCTTGCCACCATCCATAAAGAAATCTGTATCCATATCTAGCCCCCCATAGCCAATGTTCCAACTCATGACTTTATAAGTTTCCCCTTCTTTTAATGGGTCAGATGATGATCCAGAAATGGCAACTTCTTCTACATCTTTTGGCCTATATTCTGTTGCCATCAGATATACTAAAAGGCAAATAAAGCCAATTATCAATATTAGAAGGATTAATCCGATAAATTTTAATGCTTTTTTCATAAATACCTCACATTCTTATGATAAGGATATCATTAAAAGAAGTTTAAGTAAATAGTTTGATAAATATTTTATAAAAGTAAGATATTACATTAGGGAGAAATTATATGAAAAAAATTTTATGGGATATAGATGGGACGCTTCTAAATTTTGATCTGGCGGAGACATCTGCTATAAATGAGTGTTTTACTCTTTATGACCTGGGGGAGCCTACAAGTCAGATGCTTGTAGACTATAAGAATATAAATAATATTTATTGGAAAAAGCTTGAGAGAAATGAGGTAACCCGTGATGAGGTACTTGTGGGTAGGTTTAGGGACTTTTTTGGAAAGTATGGGATTGATACTAAATTAGCAGAAGAATTTAACCATAATTTTCAATTAGAGCTTGGAAAAACTTATGTCTTTAATCCTTATGGTAGAGAGGTTGTAAAGAGTTTAAATAATAAATATGACCAGTATGCAGTAACAAATGGTTCGCTTACTGCCCAAAAAGGGAAGCTAGCGGGATCAGACCTTAATAATATTTTAAAGGAGTCTTTTATTTCTGAACTTGTGGGTTTTGAAAAGCCTGATACTAGGTTTTTTTATTATGTATTTGATAAAATAGGGTCTTATGACTTAGATGATTATGTAATCATAGGAGATTCTCTAACATCAGATATGCAGGGCGGAATAAATGCAAAAATAAAGACCATTTGGTTTAATCCAGGGAGAGATGAAAATCATCTTAATCTGCCAATTGATTTTGAAATTAAATCCCTAAAAGAAGTCCCTGATATCCTTACAAAATTATTTGCCTGATTGCAGATAACTTGAAAAAACCGTATAGTATATAGGTAAGTTTTAAGTTTATTTCATATAAAACTATAATAACAATGATTAAAAAAAGGAGGAGTAATGGATAAGTCGGCGCCCTATCGAAGGCATAAGTTAAAGATGAACTAGTATAGTGGCGGATTTCTATTTGCCATTATATGAGAAGTATTGCGTGCAATATTTATTATAGGAGATGTAAATGGCAGAAAGAAATTATAATGTTGATAATCTAAAGCAACTTCAAAAAGAAATCAACAAAATGAACCCTGTTGATTTGGCCGATAAGCTTGAGGTTTTACCAGAAAAATCTGTAGCTATTTGGATTAAGCTACTTAACAAAGACTTATTGGCAGATACTTTTACAGAATTAAGACCAGAAAATAAGGATAGGATATTAAGTATTTTATCTGAAGAAAACATAAAGGACCTAATCAAAGAACTTGATGAAGATGAGCTTGTAGATACCCTACAAGAGCTTCCAGCAAATATGGTTAAGAAGCTAATGACAAGCCATATTGATAGCCAAAGAAGAGAGATTATTAATGAGCTTTTAGGCTATCCGGAAGACTCTGTCGGATCTATCATGACAGTTAACTTCTTATCAATTAGGTCTAGCGAAACACCTGCTGAGGCTATGAAAAAGGTCATGGAGTCAGACCTAGATGCTGAGAAACTAGAACAAATTTGGGTGACAGATGATTCTCTTATCCTAACAGGTTTTGTATTTATTGCTGACCTAATAAGAAATAAGAAGAGTACAATAGAATCAATTACCCAGCAAATTACGTCTGCTGTATCACCTACGGATGACCAAGAGGTAGTGGCTAAGCTATCTATCAAATATGACCTAGGGGAAGTACCGGTAGTGGATTCTGAAGGCAGACTTATCGGTATCGTACCAGCAGAAGACGTAATTGACGTCGTTCACGAAGAGTTGCAGGAAGACTTTACAAACATCACAGGTATCTCTGAGCAATCTGAATCATACTTAGATGAAGCTAGTGTAAAGATTGCCAAAAACAGGACAACTTGGCTTGTAATATGTCTAATCACTGCTACAATGACAGGTTTTATTATCCAAAGGTATGAGAATCTACTTGCATCTGCAGTGGCCCTTACAGCCTACATACCAATGCTGATGGACTCAGGTGGTAACGCAGGAACCCAGTCATCAACCACAATTATGACCCAACTATTTTCAGGTAACCTCACACCAAAAGACTTTTTTTTGGTTATTTGGAAGGAAATGAGAGTGGGATCTTTAGTAGCACTAGTCCTAGTAGCTATTAATTTCATTAGGATATTATTAATAGATGATGTATCCATGGGTGTAAACCTAACTGTATCGATCACCCTATTTTTGACAATAATTTTATCAAATATAGTGGGAGGGCTTTTGCCACTACTAGCTGAAAAGCTAGATATAGATCCAACCGTAATGGCAGGTCCACTTATCACAACAATAGTAGATACTGGTGTACTTTTAGTTTATTTTGAAGTAGCATCAATCCTCTTAGGAATATAAAAAAATATGAAATTTATTAATCCGCATACTTATTTATCTGTGTGCGGTTTTTTTTGTATAGAGATTGAAATTTTAGTGTTTATATCAAGCCTTAATTCATAATAATAAGTATATATTAATAATTATTAAAAAATATTTGACATATAGAAAAATACATTGTATAATTTCCTTAATGATAAACAAAAGCATTGATATGGAAGAGTAATCAAATGGATCTTTGTAGAGAGGTATCGGCTGGTGAAAGATACTAAGAGATTTTGATGAAAATCACCATTAAGCTACCCACCGAAATGTAGGTGTTGTCGGGAGCTCCCGTTATAGAGCTATTCATTAAGTGAATTAAGTGCATCATTAGATGAAGAAGAGTGGTACCGCGGATGGTAAAATTATGTAATTACCCTTCGTCTCTTTATCCGAGTGGAGTAAAGAGACGAAGGTTTTTTTATTCCCAAAAATTCATGGAGGAAATTATGAAATTAAAAAAGAAATTTGCAGTAGGAATGCTACTAGCTGGCCTTGTTTTTGCAGGTTGTTCAAATGGCAACGAAACAGAGGGTACAGCAGAGAAAACCGAGATGGGAGAGGTTGTCAAGCTTGGTAATTCAGCACCACTTACAGGACCAGTTTCAATCTATGGTATAACAACAAACAACGGAATTAAGCTTGCAATTGATGAAATAAACGAAGCAGGTGGTATCCTTGGCAAGAAGATTGAATGGAAAGAATATGATGATAAGGGTGAGATTACAGATGCAGTTACAAACTATAACAAGCTTATGGAAGATGAGGTTTCAGCAATCTTTGGAGGTGTACCTTCTAAGCCATCACTTGCTATAGCAGAAGCATCAGTTAATGACGGAATCGTATATATAACACCAACAGGTACACAAGCAAACATCACAGAGGGCAAGGAAAATGTGTTTAGGACAGCCTTTACAGATCCTTTCCAAGGTGAGGTTTTGGCGAACTTCTCAAAATCTAAACTAGACGCAAAGAAGGTTTCAGTTCTTAGAAACCAATCATCAGACTTCTCTATGGGTGTAGCTGATGTATTTGTAGAAAAAGCAAAAGAACTTGGTCTCGAAGTAGTTGCTGATGAGTCCTACGGGGATAGCGATACAGACTTCAAAGCCCAACTTACCAAGATTAGAAAAGAAGAACCAGATGTACTTCTTATACCAGATTATTACGAAAAGGTAGCTCTAATAGCACCACAAGTTAGAGATGCGGGAATCGATGCAACCCTAGTAGGGGCAGACGGCTGGGATACCGTCCTTTCAGTAATGGATGAGTCAAGCTTTGATGCTATAAATGGTTCATACTTTGCCAACCAATTTACCCTAGAAGATCCGAGTGAAAATGTACAAAAATTTATCAAAGATTATAATGATAAATATAATGAGGATCCTTCAACATTTGCAGCAGAAGGTTATGATACAGTTTATCTATACAAACAAGCAGTAGAAGCAGCAGATAGCTTTGATTGGGATAAGGTAATAGCATCCCTTAAAGATATATCATTTGACGGAATCACAGGTTCATTTACCTATGATGAAAACAACAACCCAGTTAAGACCGCTAAAATGATAAGGATCGAAGACGGCAAGTACAAATTCGATAGCGACGCTGGAGTAGATAATTAAAAAAGAAATAATGTAGCATTTAGGGTAAATAACCAACTTATGGGTTTTTACCCTATTAAAAGGAGTTGTAATGGATTTTATTAGCCAATTATTTAATGGCTTGCAATTAGGAAGTATATACGCCCTAGTAGCCCTAGGTTATACTATGGTCTACGGTATAGCAAAACTTATAAATTTTGCCCATGGTGATATTATCATGGTTGGTGGATATACTGTATTTTTGGCAATAAGCCTACCAGTATTTAAATCTGGCCTACCACTTTGGTTGGCCGTAGTACCTGCTATTGTAGTTTGTACAATCTTAGGTGTTTTGATAGAAAGAATCGCCTATAGACCACTTAGGAATTCTTCAAGGATATCACTACTTATAACAACAATAGGTGTGTCTTTGTTTTTGCAAAATTTATTTGTAAAAATATTTTCATCATCTGCTAAACCTATACCAGCACTTTTCCCACAAAAGTCTATAGACTTTGGGGGAACTCACCTATCTTTTGCTACTGTGATAACTGTTGTGTCTACAGTGGTCCTTACTTATTTGCTAAACTTGTTTGTCAATAAAACAAAACACGGCAAAGCAATGCTTGCTGTAAGTGAAGACTATGGGGCAGCAGAGCTAGTAGGTATCAATGTCAACCAAGTAATGACAATGACCTTTGCAATAGGGTCAGCCCTTGCTGGAGTGGCTTCTGTATTATATGTATCAAGCTATCCACAAATCCAGCCCTTCATGGGTTCTATGCTTGGTATAAAGGCCTTTACAGCGGCAGTATTAGGTGGGATTGGATCTATACCTGGTGCTGTAGTAGGTGGTCTAATCCTAGGCATAATAGAAGTTATGACCAGAGCCTACCTATCAAGTGCCTACGCAGATGCTATTGTATTTGTACTACTGATTGTAGTTTTACTTGTTCAGCCAAATGGTTTGTTTGGTAAGTTAGAGAAAGAAAAGGTGTGATATGTCAAAAAATAGAAGAAAAACCTATCTTATCACAACTGTCCTTGTAGTTTTATTTTTCGTTTTAATAGAGACTCTAATTTCAGCTAAGGTCATAAATAGGTATTGGCAGAACATTTTGATATTAATTTGTATAAACATGATTATGGCGACAAGCCTAAACCTAACTGTAGGTGTCCTTGGTCAAATAAACCTAGGGCATGCTGGCTTTATGGCAATCGGTGCCTACTCAGCAGCTTTGTTTCTAAAATCAGGTCTTGTTACAGGCTTTCCTGGCTTTATTTTAAGCCTAGTAGTTGGCGGCCTTACTGCAGCCATATTTGGTGTTTTAATCGGCCTACCTGTCCTAAGGCTTACAGGAGATTATCTTGCTATAGTGACTCTTGCCTTTGGTGAGATTATTAGGGTTTTGATAGAAAATTTAGAATTTACTGGTGGTGCCCAAGGTCTTGCTGGCATACCAACAGTAAAGAGTTTTGGAAATTATTATTTTTTAGCAGTCTTAGTAATAACAATGATTTTCACCTATGCCTCAAGTCGTCATGGAAGGGCAGTTTTATCTATAAGAGATAACGAACTTGCAGCACAAGCTTCAGGGATAAATATAACAAAGTATAAGACACTTGCCTTTACCCTATCAGCAGTATTTGCTGGAATTGCTGGCGCGCTTTATGCTCAAAGCATAGGTGTTTTGGCTGCTAATATCTTTAACTACAACAAGTCTTTTGACTATTTGGTTATGGTAGTGATTGGTGGTATGGGCTCAATGACAGGTGCAGTTTTCTCATCAATCGGACTTACAGTCTTGCCAGAAATCCTTAAACCACTTGCAGAGTGGAGAATGGTAATATACGCAGTAATATTGATTGCAGTTATGATCTATAGGCCACAAGGTCTACTTGGTAGAAAAGAATTTTCTATAAGAAGATTTTTAAACATAGATAAGTATTTGAAAGGAGATGTAGAAGGTGAATAGTAAAGAAGTAATAAGTGAAAATGTTCTTGAAGTAAATAACTTAAGCATCTCTTTCGGTGGACTTAAGGCGGTAGATGACGTATCATTTAAACTTAAAAAGGGCGAACTTTTAGGATTAATTGGTCCTAACGGAGCAGGTAAGACGACCTTATTTAACATGCTATCAGGTGTATATACGCCTACAAGTGGCAAGATAATTTTAGATGGGCAAAAGGTAAATGGAATTTCCCCAGATAAATTATCTAAGCTTGGAGTAGCAAGGACTTTTCAAAATATAAGACTATTTGATAACCTGACAGTTTTAGACAATGTAAAGCTTGCTATGAACCAATATATGGAATACGGAATACTTAGCGGGATTTTTAGATTTCCTTCTTATTGGCAAGAAGAAAATGAAACAACAGAATTATCCAAAGAAATCTTAAAGTCATTGTCACTTGAAAAATACTTCAGAGCCTACGCAGGCTCTCTCTCCTACGGAAACCAAAGGAAGCTTGAGATTGCACGAGCTATGGCAACAAGGCCAAAAGTTTTGCTTTTAGACGAACCAGCTGCAGGTATGAATGAATCTGAAACCCAAGACCTTATGGATTCTATAAAAATTATAAGGGAAAAGACAGGTGTATCTATACTTTTGATAGAGCATGATATGAACCTTGTCCTTGGCATTTCTGAAAGACTTGTTGTCCTAAACTATGGGGAAATCTTAGCAGAGGGTAATCCGAGAGAAGTTATCTCCAATGAAGAAGTAGTCAAGGCCTACTTAGGTAGCTAGAAGGAGCTAGGAATGAGTATATTAAAAATAGAAGATTTAAGTGTTTCTTATGGAAATATCAAGGCTCTTAAGGGGATAAGCCTAGAGATAGAAGAGGGCGAAGTTGTCTCTCTAATAGGGGCCAACGGAGCTGGCAAAACTACAACCTTGCAGACTATTTCTGGACTACTTCCTATAGGGGATGGAGATATATTTTTTGAGGATAAGTCAATAAAAAAAGAAAAGTCTTACAAAATTACAAGAATGGGGATAGCCCAAGTTCCAGAGGGCAGGAGGGTTTTTAAGGGCCTATCTGTAGAAGATAATCTAAAAATGGGAGCTATTTCTCTAAAGGTAAGCTCTGAAGACCTTAAGATGGAACTTGATAATATTTATAAGCTTTTCCCGGTCCTAAAAGAGAGAAAAAAACAAAAAGCAGGCACTCTTTCTGGTGGTGAGCAGCAGATGCTAGCAATGGGTAGGGCCCTCGTTACAAATCCTAAGGTTCTTCTCTTAGATGAGCCATCTATGGGTCTTTCTCCACTTTTTGTAGATAAGATTTTTGATACAATTAGAATTCTTAAAGAACAAGGCAGGACAATCTTACTTGTAGAGCAAAACGCAAACCTTGCCTTAGATATAGCAGATAGGGCCTATGTACTAGAGACAGGCAATATTGTAAAAGAAGGAAAGGCATCCGACCTTAAGACAGATCCAGATGTGAAGGCTGCTTATCTTGGCATATAAAATCCAATATTATAATTTTGATTGATAGAAAAATCCTAGTTAAGATATTAAATCTTAGCTAGGATTTTTTGCTTAAATAACATTAAAAGTTTTTTTAGTTATTTTTTGCAAATTCGTATAGGGTCTTAACATGGACACCTGTCGCACCCTTGCCATTTAGGCCTTGTGGAGCTGAAAGATAAGCAGTACCAGCTATATCTAAGTGGATCCATGGACAGCCTTCTACAAAGTTCTCGATAAATTGGCCAGCAGTGATTGATCCAGCAAGTCTTCCACCTGAATTTTTAACATCAGCATTTTCTGATTCGTTGTAGGTTTTGAAGAATGGGTCGTTTGGCATTTGCCAGATTTTTTCGCTTACATTTTTGCTTGCTTGGTTTAGTTTATCAAAGGCTTCTTGGTTATTGGTAATAGATGGGGTATAGGTTTCACCGAGGGCTCCAAGAGCAGCACCTGTAAGAGTAGCAAGGTCTATTAGTAGGGAAGGTTTGTATTCTGTAGCAGCATAGTTTACAGCGTCAGCAAGGGTAATCCTACCTTCGGCATCTGTATTATCCACATCGATTGTCATGCCATTTCTTGCTTTTATAATATCACCTGGCTTATAAGATTTGCCAGAGATTAGGTTTTCACAAGCAGCTACAATTGCAACTACATTAACCTCAAGCTTGTTAAGTGCGATTGCTTTCATAGCACCAATTACAGTACCTGAACCACCCATGTCGGAGTTCATGGTTTTCATACCGTTAGATGTTTTGATAGAATATCCACCAGCGTCATAGGTTAGACCTTTGCCTACAAGGGCAAGTGGAGCCTCGTCTTTTTTGCCCTTAAGGTATTCCATAACAATAAACTTAGGTTCCTTATCAGATCCCTTTGCTACTTCATAGAAGGCAGTGAGGTTCATATCAAGGATCTCGTCCTTATCATAGACCTTAACATCTACTCCTAGGTCTGAAAGATTGTCTACAGCGGCTTGTGCTAGGCTTTCTGGGTAGATATCATTTGACCTAAGGTTAACTAAATTTCTTGCTAAAAATTGTCCCTCAAGGACGTTTTCTAATTCCTTAAGCTCATCTTCAAATTCAGCAAATTTGTCGCTTAAGTTTAGATTTTTAAATAGGTTTTCTTTCTTTTCTGACTTGTAGTGGTCAAAATCATATTGGGAAACAATAATCGCTTCTGCAATAGCTAGGACAAAGTCTTTATCATAAAGCTTTGTAGTATTATCTATAATTGATACAGATTCTACATCTTTTTCTTTTAAGAATTTTCCAAGCTTACAAATAGCTTCTTTGAGTATTTCCTTATCAAATTTGACTTCTTCTCCTAAACCTAGGTAGATCTTGCCATCAGCAGGCATGATTTCACCCTTATTAGCCTTAAAAAATGGCAAATCAACTTGATTTTTGAAGGCAAATTCTATTGGGTTTATATTCTCTTTATTAAATTTAAATTCCATAATATCCTCCTAATAATATATATCTAATATTATCATACGATTTTTATGCAAATCTTCATTTATTAGAGAACTAAATTCTTTTAGTGATATAATATAAGTGGAGCTAATATGAAAAATGAGATTATTTTAAAGGATAAAACGAAAATATACTATGAAGAATACGGGGAAGGAAAAGATTTAATCCTCCTTCATGGTAATGATGGGGACATGACTTATTTTGAATATCAAATAGGTTTTCTATCCCAATATTTTCACCTTATTTTGATAGATTTCAGAGACCATGGATTTTCTACAAACACAAAGGAACATCTAAGTTTCGAGCTTTTAGCAAGCGACCTGAACGAAGTCTATGACAGTCTATCGATAAAAAAGGCAAGCCTACTTGGATTTTCTGATGGGGCAAACTTGTGCCTTATCTTTAGTAAGTTATATCCAGAAAGAATTGATAAGATGATTTTGAATGCACCCAATGCTAGGTTTGAGGGCCTTACTTTTTCTGCAAAGTGCTATATGTATTTTGAAAATATTATCTGGTCTCTTCTGCCATTTTTTAAGAAGAATAAGAGAGTAGCCAAGCTACTTCTGACAAATTTGAAGATAGATATCAAAGACCTTAGAAATATTGACAATCAAACCCTAATCATAGTTGGGTCTCGCGATCTAATAAGGATATCACATATAAAAAATATAGCGAAAAATATCAAAAATTCTAAACTAGCCATAGTTAAAAACCAAGGACATAGGCTAGCAAGAAAAGCTCCAGAAATATTTAATCATTTGGTATATGATTTTTTGAAGGATGATTATGAAAAAAATTAAAGAGTACAAAAAAGTAATTTTATCGGTATTAATTTTATCTATTATACTTAACCTTACCTACTATATTGCAAAATCGACCCTAAATATTAGGCTCAGGGCTTTATTAGGTCTTGTACTTGTGGTAGTTCTCATGGGACTTGCCAGGAGGTTTAAGGACTTATTCATAGGGATAAAAGAAAAATACGGGGACATAGCAGCAAGGATAATTAAGGAAATCGTCCAGAAAGTAAATTCGCTATTTATTGGTTTCTATGGGCTTGGCTTTATCCTAAGTGCTGATGTTAGTGATTATTTATCAAATTTCCCATTTAGTGAGTTTTCCTATGTAAGTGTGGGTTTATTTAGGACTTTTGTCGAGCTTATGATTGGATTTTTATTTATAACATCAGCAAGACTTTCTTTTTCGAGGCATAAGAAATTTGTAAAAATATTATATCCGCTCTTAGCTGTGACTTACTTTTACCTATTTATGATAGGTGAGGGTCTAATTTCCCTTTTACCACTTCTTTTGATTGGCCTTATGACTTATTTTACAAGAGAAGTCTTAAATAAAGAGAGTTTTATCTATAGCATAGAAGAGATAGTAATAGATCTTGTTTTTGCGGTATTTTATCTTACAATCTATTTCAAAAATACTTTTACAACAAGACCACTTGAGACATTTCCTATAGTTTATAAGTTGTTATTTTTTGCCTTGGTATTTGCTATTATGCTAATAAGTTTAAGACTTATTTTAAATTATATGAAGGGTGATAATGAGTTTCTAAATGAACCTGATCTTGATGAATATGAAAAGTTTTTGGCGGAAATTGATCAAAACACTTCGATTGCAGCAGGTCTTGGTTTTTTGGGGGATAAATATATTCATTATTATGAGGAAGATGGACAAAAGCTTTTAGCCTTTATTTACCAAGTAGTTAATAATAAGATAATTGTAATGGGTGAGCCAATTGGTAGAGAAGATTATCTTGATCAGGGTCTTAGATATTTCGTTTATAAGTGCGAAAAATCGGCCCTTAAACCTGTATTTTATGAAGTGGGCAGAGAATTTACGATGATGCTCCATGATTATGGCTATGATTTTATGAAATTTGGAGAAAATGCTTTTTTAGATCTTGGAGAATTTAGTCTCACAGGTAGAAAAAAATCAAGCCTTAGAAATATATTAAATAGGTTTGAGAAAGATGGATATAGGTTCGAGCTAATGGATTCTCCTTATGATGAAAAGCTACTTGATAGGTTAGAATTAATATCTGATAAGTGGCTTAAGGGAAGAGATGAAAAGGGATTTTCAATGGGATTTTTCGATAGGTCCTACTTATCTAGGTCAGAGCTTGCACTTGTTTATGATAAGGATAATGCAATTACTGCCTTTATCAGTATTATGCCAAACTACGATGATAAAATACTGACAATAGACTTGATGCGCTATGACACCGATATGAATGTTAACTCAATGATGGATTATTTATTTTTGAATCTTTTTATTTATGGCAAGGATAGGGGATACAAGTATTTTAATCTAGGTATGGCACCACTTTCTAATGTAGGAATCAATAAATCAGCTTATTTGCCAGAAAAGATTGCCTCATTAATTTTTAAGCATGCTGACTTTTTGTATCCTTTTAAGGGACTTAGGAATTATAAGTCAAAGTATGCTAGTATATGGAATGGCAAATACATCTCTATTGCCAAGGGTAACTTTATTTTAACGTCAATATCTGCAATTCTTTTTGCAGATAAGGGCAAGATCGAGGAGGGATAATATCTATATATATTTGCTTGAAATTAGGCTTAGGATCTTTGATAGTTTTTCTCTTAAGGATAAGAGGAGGACAGTTAAAAGTATCCTAGATTATGCAAGAAAAAACCTAAATATAAGTGCAGCAGAAATTGGAAATCTTGAAATCTTCAATTTGGCTGACCTTGCCTTCGTGGCAGTAAGCAATGATGGAGAAGTATCGAAGTCTGTTTTGGAGAAAGTTATAAAAAAGATTGAGACAAATTATCAGGCTGAGATTATTTATGAAAATCTCGAAAGGTTAGTTTAAATATAGGATGGGTATGTTATAAGTGAATAACAATAGAAGGAGAAGATTATGAAAATTATTTGTTATAGCAAGTGCTCAACATGTAAGAGCGTTTTAAAAACTTTGGATGAGAAAAATATTTCTTATGAATTAAGAGATATCAAAGAGGATAATCCTACAAAAGAAGAGCTAAAAAAATGGCACGAGGCCACTGACTATGATATAAAGAGATTTTTTAATACATCTGGCATGATATATAGGCAGGAAAATCTTAAGGATAAGCTAGAAGAGATGACACTTGATGAAAAATATGAAAAGCTTGCCACAGATGGGATGCTTGTTAAAAGGCCAATCCTGTTTTTAGATGATGGCAAAATTCTTGTCGGACCGGATGTAAAAAAATACGTTGAAGCTCTATAAGATATTGAAAATGACTGATAAAGGCGTATCATATTAAAAACTTTAGGGGTTAGATATGAGAAAAAAATTAACTTTATCAGAAAATTTACTAATTGGCTCCTTATTATTTGGACTGTTTTTTGGTGCGGGAAATTTAATTTTTCCCCTAGAACTAGGTCAAAGATCAGGAGCCAATATTACTTTAGTCACAATTGGATTTTTATTATCTGCAGTAAGTCTGCCAATACTCGCAGTTGTAGCAACAGCAGCTAGTGATAGCGAAAGCTTATTCGATTTATCAAAGGCTAGCGGAACTAAGTTTGCATACTTTTTTACCACTCTATTGTATCTGACAATAGGGCCGGGATTTGCAATTCCTAGGACAGCTACAACTACTTACGAAGTTATATTTGAAGCTAGTCAAAGATTTTATAACTCAAGAGGATTATTTATATTTTCCCTAGTATTTTTTAGCTTGGTCTTGTTTTTTTCAATCAGAAAGGCTAGCTTAATTGATACCATTGGTAAGTATATGACGCCAATGTTTTTGATTTTATTATCAGTTCTATTGCTACTTTCTGTATTCAAACCCATGGGCCCAGTGGGAAGTATAGAGCCAGCAAAAAGATACACAAAAAATGCGCTAGCAGTAGGTTTTGTAGATGGCTATAATACCTTAGATGCTCCAGCAGGACTTGCCTTTGCTATTATAATTATTTCTAATATCAAAGATTTGGGAGTGACAGATAAAAAACTAATGGCAAAAGAGACCCTTAAATCTGGACTTGTATGTCTAATTGCAATGTCTATTATATATGCCGGTTTATCATTTATGGGAGCAGGAGCAGCCAATATACTTGATGAGTATGAAAATGGTGCTGTAATCTTATCAAAAATATCATCCCACTATCTAGGAAGACTTGGCTATACAATATTATCGCTAATAGTGTTTATAGCATGTCTAAAAACTGCAATTGGATTGGTTTCTGCTTGTTCTGAGATGTTTGAGGATATGTTCGACAATAAAATCACCTACAAATTGTACTGTGTGATTTTCTCTCTTGCATCATTTCTAATAGCAAATCTTGGACTAAGTCAGATCATATCACTATCTTTACCTGTACTTATGTTTATCTATCCTTTATCCATTGTTTTGATATTTTTATCAATAGTATCTATATTTACTGGAAAAAGGAAACTTGTATATCAAATAAGTTTAGGAGTTACGAGCATATTTGCGTTTTTGGACCTACTTAAGGCGTCTCCAGAGATCATAAGTAAGTCAAAACCAGTAGTTAGCTTATTAGAGCTAAGCGATAAGTACCTCATAGGTTTTGAGATTGGATTTGCTTGGTTTATTCCGGCACTGTTAGCATTTCTACTTGCCTTAATAATAGATAAAAAAACTCTTACAAATTGAATTAAAGACAATTAAAAGTATGATATTATCTGAATTTATGAGAGGTAATTATGACTGATTTTATACTGAGTACTGGCTCAACAGTAGATCTTCCTAGAGAGATTCTCGAAAAAGAAAATATCGAACGGATTGGTTTTCCGTATCAAATAGATGATGTAGATTATATTGACGACTTAGGGCTTACAATGAAGCTAGATGAGTTTTATCAGAAGCTTGATGAAGGTTCTATTGCACGAACAAGCCAAATAACCTATGCCAAATATATGGAGTATTTTGAGAAACTACTTGTCGAAGATAAGGACATACTCCACGTGACCCTATCGTCAGGCCTTACTGGAGGGCTCCAACAAGCCTATATGGCCCAAGAAGAACTTGAAAAGAAATATCCAGAAAGAAAAATTTATATCCTAGATAGTTTGACGGCGACATCTTGCGAAGGACTTTTTGTCCTTAGCTTGAATGAGATGAGAAAAGAAGGCAAGTCAATTGAAGAGATATATAATTGGGGAGTTGAAAATAGACTAAAGATAAATTCTATTTTTTTTACCTCAGATTTAACTTATCTTGTCAGGGGTGGTAGAGTATCTAAGGCAGCTGCTTCTTTCGGCAATCTTTTAAATATATGCCCGATAATGGATGTAAATAGAACTGGACATATTATTGTTAAAGATAAGATAAGGACAAAGAAAAAGGCTATGAAGACCTTGACTAAAAAGATATCTGATCGTTTGATAAAAGATTTCCCATACAAAAATGATATCTATGTTATCCATACTCGTGCTTATGAGGATGCTAAAGAGCTTAGAGAAAGGCTCTTAGATGAGTTAGATGACTATCAAGGCGATATAAAAATATATGAAATAGGAACGACTGTAGGAAGTCACGTAGGACCAGGCCTAGTTGGTGCTGGATTCTGGGGAAAAGAAAAAGATGAATAAGATAGTCGCTTTTGCGGCTTTCTTTTTTTGTAAGGAGATATATGAGATTAAGACATAAACCACATGCCATACCAAAAATGCAAGAAAGTGATTACATAATTTTTGAAGCAAAAGATCATAAGGGGAAATGGCAAGAAATATTTAAAAATGAAAATGAAATAGAACTTGAAATAGGAGCAGGAAAGGGAGATTTCATTGTAAATAAAGCAGAAAGAAATCCTGATGTAAACTATCTAGCACTTGAAATGAATACCAATGCCTTTGTGTCAGCTTGTGAAAAAATTGAGGAAGAAGAGCTTACAAACGTATTTGGAATTGTTGGCAAGGCAGAAGAACTTCTTGATATGTTTGAAGATAATGAAATATCAAAGATATATTTAAATTTCTCAACTCCATGGCCTAAAAAACGTCATAATAAGAGAAGATTATCTCACGAAAATTTTCTTAAATTATATGAAAAGATTTGTAAGCCTGAGGCAGAATTAGAGCTTAAAACTGACAATGAAGAATTTTTCGATGCAAGTCTACTCTATATTGAAGACTTTGATATGAAGATTTTAGAAGTGGATAGGAATCTTTCGGAGGAAAACTCTATTGTTACTGAATATGAGAGGAAATTTAGGAATAAAAATATGCCTATTTTCTACCTTAAGGCTAAATTTAATTAGGGATTTAAGATATATCAAGGTATAGTTAATAAAAAGTAGTTTTTAAGGAGAATATATGAAAAAAGCTAAAAAGTTATTTTTAGGCTTGGTCGCTATAATTCTTATCGTATTTGCTTCGTATTTTTTTGGAATGAGGGATGGATTATTTAAAAATCAAGAGAAGGTATCATCCGAGATTGTAAAAAATCAAATCCTTTCAGTTAAAGAACTAACAACGCTTAAATATAAGTATACCAATGTAGGGTCTTTCGAAAACCAATCAGAGTTTTATGGTATGAAAGTACCTTTTACCCACAAAAAGTTTATTATATCTTACGATGGGGAGGTAAATGCTGGTATAAATCTAGAAGAAGCTGAAGTTTTATTAAACGATCAAGATAAAAAAATAAGTATAATACTTCCAAAATCTAAAATTCTAAATCACGTTATAGATGAAAATTCACTAACTGTATTTGATGAGAAAAACGCCTTATTTAACAAGCTCGAAATAAAAGATTTTTCAAACTTTAGAAAAGATGAAATGAAAAAAGTAGAAGAAGATTTGCTTAGCAAGGGATTCTTAGAAGA
>JBHWRC010000092.1:0-21197 GCA_043426375.1 Anaerococcus sp. | reverse complement strand
GCCTGTTTTCATCTTTCTTCTCCTTCTTTTTTATATTCTTCAATCAAAATCTTGGCTGCGTCTAGGGTGATTTTTCCGTCTATGGCCATTGACTTTATAAGGCTTACATAGGACTTATCTTCCTTGTCTGATAATTTTATTTTCTCTATTAGCCTATCAAGCCTTAGTCTGACTGTTGGGTAGGATACGCCGTAGATAGCTGCCATTTCCTTTAAGGATCCCGATTCTAGGATAAATCTCTTGATAAAGTCAATTTCGCTATCATCAAGATTTTCTATCCACTCTCTCTTGTCATTTCCCATCGCTATCCTCCTTAATTACTATTATTATAAACCTAAATAATATTTAATTCAACTTTAGTTTTATTAAAGATAATTAGAAAGCTTTCTTTGATAATATTTTAGATGTGTATGTTTTTGCATTTTTGGTTATATATAATAAGTAAGGAGGATATTATGAAATTTTTACACACTATGGTTAGGGTTAAGGATATTGACAAATCTGTTAAGTTTTATACAGAAGAATTAGGCTTTGAAGAAACTAGGAGAAGAAAGTTCCCAGATAAAAAATTTGACCTTGTATTTTTAGCTTTGCCAGGTTCACCAGAATTTGAATTAGAATTGACATACAATTATGACCAAGAGGAAGGCTACGACCTAGGCACAGGCTATGGCCATATAGCAATTTCCCATCCTAATATAGCAGATATTAGAGGAAGGCTTTTAGCAAATAACTATGAAGTGACAGAAATCAGAGGTCTAACACCTGATTCTAACAAATATTTCTTTGTGACAGATCCTGATGGCTACAGGATTGAAATTATACAAAAAGAAGATTAGGATAATAAAAATCCGGATAGGACCTCTTGGCCTTACCCGGATTTTTTTATAGTTTGTATTCTTCATTTCTTTCCCATATAGGATCTTCT
This sequence comes from Anaerococcus sp., assembly GCA_043426375.1. Taxonomy (GTDB): domain Bacteria; phylum Bacillota; class Clostridia; order Tissierellales; family Peptoniphilaceae; genus Anaerococcus. The sequence continues at coordinate 20,269 of JBHWRC010000092.1, read as the reverse complement.
ATTCCATCTCGTTTTTGCTTTTCATAGTCATCCATGACTTCTTGTACTTTTCTAAAGAGTAAAAATAAGCTAATTACGCTGATAAATACTATTATACCAACAAATACGTCTATAATCCCCCAGACCACATGGAGGTCTAGTTTTGTTAAGATGATAAACATGGCAAAGGCTGTGAGGGTACAGATAATAATAGTTGTGACAAAAGTCCCAAACATTCCCAAAAATCCTTGTTCTGCTGGGTGGTCCACATCTGCAGATGCGTGCATAATTCCTGCAATACCATTTCCTGCATCATTTGAAAATAAACCTCTTGCAACTCCAAACCTAAAGGCTTGCATAATTGTGTAGCCGCCAAGGCCAGCGAATGCTTGTTTGATTCCAAAAGCACCTTTGAAAATATCAGAAAACATCGCTGGCACCTTTGTAATATTAGTTACAAGGATAAAAAGAACAGCAAGTATATATAATCCAGCCATGACTGGCACTATCTTACTTGATATATCTGTTAGTCTCTTTACCCCGCCGATTGTAACAATCGCAGCTATTATTGTTACAACTATTCCAACATAGATTGGGTCGATATTTGATACTCCTGTAAGGGCTTGGGCGATTGAGTTTGTCTGCATAAAGGCTATACAAAGTCCAACTCCTATTATGTAGAAAAATGCAGTTATAACTGGCATAACTTTTGATTTAAGACCAAACCTTACATAATATGCAGGTCCGCCCCTGTAGGTACCGTCAGATAATTTCACCCTATAAATTTGACCGAGGACGGTTTCTGCAAAGGTGATTATCATACCAAGTAGGGCTGTAATCCACATCCAGAAAATCGCTCCAGGTCTACCTGCTGCAAGGGTTGTAGCGACTCCAACAAGTAAGCCTGTCCCAACTTACCCGCCCACCGCAGTAACAAGGGCGGCAAAGCCTGACACATTAGAATCAGATTTTAAGTTTTTATTTATTACGTGGAAGATATCTTTAGCATATCTAAACTGCGGAAAGCCGAGCCTTATAGAATAGTAAAGCCCCTAGCAATTACATTAGCCCACATAAAGTTTGCTATTTCTATAAAAATATTCATAGTACTCCTTTAATTTACAACATTTTTTTCTTTACCTGCCTCAAAGGCATTGATATTATCAATGGCAATTCCTAGAAGCCTTTCACGTGTTTCAACCGGAGCCCAAGCCATGTGAGATGTTATTATTATATTATCATAAGAAAGCAATGGGTTATCGTCGTTAATTGGCTCAGTCTTGTTCACATCAAGACCTGCTGCGAAAACCTTGCCAGAATCCATAGCTTTCATGAGAGCCTTTTCATCAATTAGACCGCCCCTTGCTGTATTTATGATAATTACACCGTATTTCATCTTTGAAATTGAAACTTCATTGATAATATCTTTAGTTTCATCATTTAAAGGCAGGTGAAGGTCAATTATATCGGATTTTTCAAAAATTTCATCCTTATTTACATATTTTACGAAAGCCTTTGCCTCATCATTTTGACTCCTATTATAGGCAAGGACTTCCATGCCCATAGCCTTATAGATTTTAGCTGCTGCAAGGCCGATCTTGCCAAGGCCCATGATGCCAATGGTTTTGCCAGCAAGTTCCATGAGCGGAAAGTCTCCAAAATACCAAAAACCTTCCTTAGACCAGCGGCCGTTTTTAACTTCCCTGTCGTGATGGCCAACTCTCGTTGTAATCTCAAGTAAGAGGGCAAGGGCAAATTGGGCCACAGCATCAGTTCCATAGCCTGGGACATTGGTTACAACTATGTCATGTTCTCTTGCTGACTCAAGGTCAATGCTATCAAAACCTGTAGATAAAACTCCTATATACTTAAGCTTAGGCAAGTTTTCTAAAACTTCTCTGGTAATTTTTGTATAGCAAACGAGGAGAATTTCAGCATCCTTTGCCCTATCAACAATCACTCCTACATCGTTTGGGCACTCCTTATAGACTGTCACATTATAATTATCTTTTAGACTATCAAAGCTCATATCGCCTGGGTTTAGCGGTTTAGAATCAAGAATTACAATATTTCTCATTAAAATCCTCCTCTAGTTTTACAAATTCATCTTTATTTAAGCCATAATCACCTAATTCAAAACGTCCTAGCCTATGAAAGTCAGATCCGCCCGACATTAATAGGTCAAAATTTTTGGCAAATTCTCTTGCCCTCTCAAAGTCGCGCTCTTTCATTCTTGAGTGGTTGATTTCAATTGCCCTAAGACCGAATCCAGCATATTTTTCTATCTCATCCCAGTTATCATATTCTTGAGGATGGGCAAGGATAGAAAGGCCTGCATCTTTATTAATAGCCTCAATTGCATCCTTCACAGGGATATAACCCATGGTTTTGGCAAGTTCATCAGTTGTTTTTTGATTGAAAATATCCTTAAAGCCCTTACCTTCCATCTCTTTAGGATACTTATCCTTAAGGGCCCAAAATATATCAGATTTATAGATTATAGAATTTGGTGCGAAAGTTTTGACAAAGTCATAATCTAGGTCAAAACCGTCTTTGCTAAGTTCTGGCAAAAGTGAAATATGGTAGGCTTCTCTCTTTTTATTTGTAACAGCATTTAATTTGTCAATCTCTGGGGTCGATTCTTTCAAAAAAAGACCGACTATATGGACTTTTTTATGACTTTCATAGTCATAGGCTGAGATTTCAAGGCCCTTAATTAGTCTAATATCAAAGTTTTTTCCGATTTCCTTAATTTTTTCAAAATGATCTGCCCTATCGTGGTCAGTTATGGCTATAGTTTTAAGTCCTGCCTTACTTGCCATCTCTATGACTTCTTTTATATCGTAATCACCATCTGAATAAGATGTGTGCATGTGTAAATCAGCGTATTTCATAAGTTCCTTTCTTTTTTTGAAAAAATGATTACTAATAAAAAAAGGAGCTGTTTTACCAGCCCCTATTTTTATTTATTTGGAGTCAACTTAACTGTAGATGTGAGAATATCTGAATATGTGTAAGACACTACTCTTTCTACATCAAAATCGTTGTTGACCTTAACAGTAAACACACTTGGGAATGCATCTACAATGACACCTGTCTTGGTTTTAACTCTCTTCCTGCCCATGTCAGCCTTGAGAATTACCTCTTTGCCGACACTATTTTGTACTTCTTTTCTAATATCGTGAACTGATTTTTGTGCCATCTAATCATCCTTCCATTTGATACTTGTATCATTATACGGTCAGAGGATGATTTTGTCAAGAAAACTATTATTATACACTAGCTAAAACCAATGTCAAATATTTTTTAAAGTTTTTTTACATGTTTGAAACGGCTACTTATCAATATCTTATATGTGTTTATAAAAAGCTAAATATGCTTTATAAGTTTGGTATAAGTCTGCTTTTGAAATTAATTCTAGTGGAGCGTGCATAGACACTACTGGAGTACCACAATCTACTACGCTCATGCCGTATTCAGCAAGGATATAGGCGATTGTACCTCCGCCACCTTGGTCGATTTTACCAAGCTCTCCTGTTTGCCAAATAGCTTTTTCTTTGGCAAAAGCAAGTCTTACTTCTGATAAATATTCTCCGTCAGCATCATTTGATCCTCCCTTGCCCCTGGCACCTGTATATTTTGTAAGGGCAACACCGTGGCCAAGTTTGGCAGTATTAAGTGGTTCTGTAGCATCAAGATATCCTGGGTCTTCTGCAAGGGTTACGTCTGCTGATAGAACCTTAGAATTTCTTAAAGCTCTTTTTAGGCTAACAATATTGCCTTTTCCTTGAGCTTCTAGGATTTCTAGGACCATATCTTCAAAAAATTGGCTGGTCATGCCTGTTGCACCCACAGATCCAATTTCTTCCTTATCAACGAAAAGACCTACTAGAGTTTTTTCTGGCACTTCTTTTATATCAAGGATTGCCTTAAGAGATGCAAAAGCACAGACCTTGTCATCGTGGCCATAAGCCATTATCATTGACCTATCAAAGCCAACTTCACGAGCCTTTGTAGCTGGCACAACATTTAATTCTGCCACAAGGAAATCTTCTTCATCAAGGCCATAATGATCACTTAAATATTTCAAAACATTTTTCTTGATAGGATTTTCTTTTTCATCCTTAAGTGGAATTGATCCCACCATGATGTTAAGTTTTTCTCCTTCAATCACTTCGGCAGCCTTTTTTTGGTTAAGGTCTGCTGATAGGTGGACTAAAAGTTCAGAAATGAAAAATACTGGGTCATCTTCCTTTTCACCGATAGAAATTTCAACTTTTTTCCCATCCTTAGTAAAGGCAACTCCCACAAGGCTAAGCGGAATATTTGTCCACTGGTATTTTTTGATACCTCCATAATAGTGGGTTTTGAGATATGCTGCGTGGCTTTCTTCGAAAAGTGGGTTTGGCTTAAGGTCAAGTCTTGGACTATCGAGGTGAGATCCAACTATAGTCATACCCTTTTCCAGATCATCACTACCAAGCACAAATAAAGCTACAGCCTTGTTTCTATTGATAGTGTAGGCCTTAGCTCCAGCTTTCAATTCGCCAGCCTCAATTAAATCTTCAAGTGGTCTAAAACCTTCTGCTTCTGCTCTTTTGATAACTTCCTTAACAGCCATTCTTTCAGTCTTAGACTCATCCATAAAGCTTAGATAATCCTTAGAAAAGATATCCAATTCTTTTAATTCTGCCTCACTCATCTCAAGCCAGGCGTTTTTTCTATTAACTTCCATACTTCCTCCAATAAAAGGGAAACCCTCCCCGATTCTTTTTATATAATTATTATACTGGTTTATAAATAATTTTATATAGAAATATAAAACGGTTAGATTTATTTCTAGTCGCCTTCCTTACAAAACCATCCTAATAAGACACTTTTATTTTTAAGTTATAATCTGCTTTTTTATCCATAAATGACTTATCTATTTCATCTACATTTGACCACTTTAGTAAAATTTCCGAAGTTTCTCCTCTTAGAAGGCTGAGCACAAATTTTTGCAAAGCTCGTGATTGGCCTACGACCATAATTTCATCTTTAATTGAAAAATCAAACCTGCTATAAGAAATCAAATTCAAATATTCTTTTTCATCAAGGCTCCAATAATTAATGGGAAAATATTGAGGAAAAATAATCTCAAGAAGATCGCTATCTTGGTCCATCTTAATTTCAATTTCAGAATCCGTATTTGACTCACCTACTAGATCTAGAGGATAAGATTTATTGTTAAACATAACAAGATTATTTTTAGGATACTCTTTATCATCCAAAGGAAATTCGATCTCGTACTCTTCCTTCTGCAATACAGACTCTTTCTCGCAGCCTGTTATCAAAAACATGAAGAATACCAAAATCGCACAAAAGAAAATACTTAAGACCTTCTTAAAACTCTGAGATTTAGAATAATTCATAAAATCCACTCTCTTTAATCTTTTTGAGTCCCAGCTTTTCAGGATGAAAATTATATTAACACAATTTTTCCTCATAGAGGATCCTGTTTATTTAATAATTATATCATAAATATAATATTTATACGATTATGATAAAAAAGAAAGCACAGAATATCCGTACTTTCCTTAAATTATTTATTAAATTAACTTCCAAATATTTTTAGCATATTCTACTGGGTCTTCGATTTCTAGACCTTCTATGAGTCTTGCTTGGTCTAAGAGTAGTCCTGCTATCATTTTTGCCTTGTCTTTATCATCCTTAAAGGCTTCTTCTAGAAGTTGATAGGCTTTTGTTTTTGTTGAGATTTCTAGGATTTTTTCCGCTTTGATGCCGAAGGCGTTTGGTTGGTTTTTTAGGTTTTTTTCCATCTCTATTGAGACTTCGCCACGTTCTTTAATTAGGCTTGGAACGTCTTCTAATTTGTCTGTGAAGCTTACCCCTACCACATCTTCTGGCATGTTTTCTTTGATAAAGTTGATTAATTCGCTATCTTCCTTATCTTCTTCGCTTTCATCTTCTGCTGTGATTGACTTGAATTTGAGGCCGTCGTATTCTACTAACATCTTGATTAAAAATTCATCTAGGGCCTTATCTAAGAGTAGAACGTCCTTATCTTCTTCGACCATTTTTAGGGCTGGTGAAGCCTTGATTTTATCAAGAGATTCGCCTGTACCGTAGTAGATAAATTCTTCTGTTGATGGGGCCTTTTCCTTATATTCTTTTAGGCTAATAAGTTTTTCTTCATTTCTGGAATAGAATAGTAATAGGTCTTGTAAATCTTCCTTGTTTGCCCCATAGGATTCGTAGATTGAAACCTTGATGGAGTCAGCAAATTCTTTGTAGAATTTCTCGTAATCTTCCCTATTTTTCTCCATCATTTCCTTTAGGTGGGAGTTGATTTTCTTGTTGATTTGCTTAGAAATTACCCTTAGCTGCCTATTTTGTTGGAGGGTTTCTCTTGATATATTTAGGGTGAGATCATCAGATTCTACCACACCCTTGACAAAAGAATAGGCGTCATCAAGGATTTCATCGCAAGAGTCCATGATTTTAACTCCGTGTGAATAAAGTTCTAAGCCAATCTTTCTATCTTTTGAATAATAATCAAATGGAGCTTTTTCTGGTATATAGAGTAGGGATTTGAATTCTACAAGTCCTTCTACATTAAAATCAATCCATGAAAGTGGCTTATCAAAGCCAAAGTGACTTTCTTGGTAGAAATTTATATAGTCGTCATCCGTAAGATTTTTCTTATCTTCCTTCCAGATTGGTTTATCTGAATTTAGGACACTATAGTCCTTATAATCTTCATATTCTGGGTTTTCTTCGTCTGAGCCTTCCTTGATTTTTGTCTTTGTAATAAGCATCTTGATTGGATATCTGATGTAGTTTGAATATTTTTTGATTAATCCCCTAATTGTATTTTGATCAAGATAGGTATCATAATTTTCATCTTCTGTATTTTCTCTTAGGTGTAGGATGATGTCTGTGCCTGTAGTTGCCTTGCTTGCGTCCATTATTTCAAAGCCATCAGCATTTTTACTTACCCATTTGTAGGCATTTTTGCTTCCGTGTTTTTTGGATAGGACTTCGATTTTTTCAGCAACCATGAAGGCTGAGTAAAAGCCAACCCCAAATTGTCCTATCAAATCTTTTATGTCTGACGATTCAACTGAATTTCTAAAGGCTTCTGTACCAGATTTTGCAATAGTTCCTAGGTTTTCTTCTAGGTCGGTCGCATCCATTCCTATCCCAGTATCCCTGATTGTAAGGGTTCTTTCTTCCTTATTTGGGATTATTTCTATAAAATAGTCTTCCTTGTTTGTAGTTTTATCAGACCTTAAGTCCTCGTAATACAGCTTATCAAGTGCATCTGAGGCATTTGAAACAAGCTCTCTTAAAAATATTTCCTTGTTTGTATAAATCGAATGAATCATAAGATCCATAACTTTTTTGGCTTCCGCCTTAAATTCTTTTCTCATTGGCTAATCCTCCCATAAATTATTTTCAAAAAAAATTAGCAGTCTACATACTCGACTGCTAATACTATACTTATTTGTTTTTAACTTTCAATCATCCAAGAAATTTTACATTGCCATAAAACATGGTAAATGCTGCAAAAAGGATGAAAATATGCCATATTGCGTGATTGTAGGGGATTTTTCTGATAGAGTAAAAAACTGCTCCTACTGTATAAAGAAGACCTCCGACAACCAAACTCAAAATATAAGACATACCTATGTGTACATAGATTTGATAAAGTAAAAGTACTGACATCCAGCCCATTAGCATGTATATGATCATGGAAGCTTTTTTAATATTATTTTCCTTACCCATTGAAAAAGCAATAATATTCATTGCAATACCCGCAAGAGCTAAGATCCAAATTATGACAAAAATAATAATCGCAAAATTTGACCTAAGACCAATTAAGATTACTGGAGTGTAGGAACCAGCAATTGTAAGGTAGATCACTCCGTGGTCGATTGCCCTAAAAATAGTACGAAGAAGGGGATCTCTCATAGAATGATAGAGACTAGACGCCAAAAACATAAGGGCAAGGGCTATGAAATAAATTAGCCAGGCCATAAAGACAACCATATCTCCCTTTTTATAAGATGATATCAAAATAGGTGTAAAAAATATTATGCTTAGGATAAATCCTATAATGTGACTTACTATATTTAAAATTTCTTCTGATTTGCTATACTTAACTTCTCTCATTTTTAACTTCTCTCATTAATTTTACAATCTCTTTTTGTATTTCAAGCCTTTTTGCTATGAGCCTTTCTTTTTCTTTTTCGATTTTTTTCTTATCTCTTATGGTAAAGAAAAATAAGGACAAAAAATAAAACACAAATACTACACCAATCTTTTGGCTATCTGAAAAATTAAGGATTAGCGCAAGGATAAATCCAAAAATCCCCATTCCAAAAGGTTTTATAAAGATTTGTAAAAAACTCGGCTTAAGTCCTTCATTTATTTTTTTATTTATAACTTGTAATTCTTCTTGTTTTTTAGCTAAAAGTTCACTATTTTCCATCATTTCTCCTATATCCTAGTAATTTACTTTGATTATTTTACCTTTTATAGTAAAATATTACTAGAAAGAGAGGGTTTAATATGACCGAAAATACTAAAAATAAAGATAAAGTTACTATCACTCGTGATATGATAATTGGCGATATAATCCAAGCTAAACCAGAATCTATCAACACTCTTATGATGAGCGGAATGGGTTGCATTGCTTGTCCAACAGCCCTTTACGAAACTCTCGAAGAAGCTTGCATGGTTCATGGCATGGATCCTGATTACCTACTTGAGCAACTTAATGCCTAAGATTTCTTAGCATTTTAGAATCGTCCCTAGCCTAGCTAGAGGACGATTTTTTATTTACATTTCCAAAAATTTAGGATCATCATTTAGGTCGAAAAGTAAAGAGATAAAAGACTCTTTGTAGTGGACGAAATGTCCATTTGCGTGCATTTTAAATACATCCTCACGACTTGCCCAGCGGGCGTCTATGACTTCTTCCTCTTGCAATATTAGGTCTTTTATTGCTATATTTTTTCTTAAAACATAAAAGTCATCAAAACCTTGGTCGAAATTTGCTGTTAGAATTGGTCTTATATTAGCAAGATCAATATCTATTCCAAGCTCTTCTTTAAGCTCACGACTTGCTCCATCTTGTGAATCTTCACCAGCCTGGCAAGCACCTCCACAACTTATATCCCAAAGCCCTCCCAATTTCTTATGGTCTGCCCTCTGCTGGATCAAAAGCTCTCCCCTATCATTAAATATTAGGATATGGACAATTAGTCTTAGGCCCCTTTCTGGGATTTTTTCACTTCTCAGATAGGTTTCGCCAGTCCTGTGCCTATCTCTATCATAAATATCTAAAATTTCCATCTTATCTCCAAAAAAGGCCTGCTCTTTGGCAAGCCCCTTGTCTTAATTTTTATTTATAGCGGCTGTTAGCCTTGGTATCACTTGTTTTTTGCGTGATAAGACTCCATCTGCATTGATGGTGCCAGTCTTTGTTATCTCGCCAAATTCTTCCTTGATATCATCATAGTATTCACCTACTACTAGAAGTTCACTTCTTTGGTTGAAAATATCTGTAAGTACTAGGACAAAGGTATCCTCGCCACGTTCCTTAATTTTACCTGCCATTTGCGCCTTTAGGTCATCCATAATTGGCACTAGCTCTTCTGGATTCATGGTGAAAACTTGGCCAACTCTCACATTAGCTTCTCCTATCGTAAAGGTCTTGATATCTCCTTCTATGAGGTCTTTAGCAGATTTGCCCTTAAGGGATGTGCCTGCCCTAAACATCTTATCTGCAAACTCTTCTGGGTTTATATCTGCAATCTTACTCATCCTATCGAGTATTCTCTTGTCTGTATCAGTTGTGGTCGGTGACCTGAATAAAAGGGTATCAGAGATGATTGCAGCACAAAGGATGCCTGCAATTTCTCTTGATGGTCTAATACCTGATTCTAAGTACATTTCACTTATAATTGTGGCAGTAGAACCAACAGGTTCTGCCCTAAAAAATACTGGCGAAGTTGTAAGGATGTTTGCAACCCTGTGGTGGTCAATAATTTCTATAATCTCTGCTTCATCAATATCATCTATTGATTGATTGCGCTCGTTGTGATCAACTAAGATTAGCTTTTTCTTCCTTGATGAAATTAGGTGGTATCTTGAAATCGACCCAACAACCTTGTTTGCCTGATCTACAACAGGATATGACCTAAACCTTGATTTTGCCATCGCTTCTCTTACAACATCCAAGGTATCATCGGTTTTAAAATAAATGAGGTTCTCTCTTGTCATTACCTGACTAACTGGGATTGTCATAGGTAATAGCCTTGAAGTCATAAAAGTGTTATATTCTGTAGAAATAACTGCAACATTATTTTCCTTTGCAATTTCAATTACATCATCTGAAAGACTTGTGCCATTTGTAAGAATTAGAAGGGATATATTTTGCTTAAGTATTAGGTCATAATCAGTCCTGTTGCCTGCTATAACAATATCACCATCATCAAATATATCCTTAAGATCTTCTTCACTTCCTCCCATTGCAAAGACCATCATCCTGCCTGAGAAGTTTGTTTCTTCATCACCAAGGTAAATAATATTTGCTGCCAAAACGTCAATAATATTGTCAATTGGAGTATTAGCACGGCCTAAAATCCTATCATCCCAAACATCCATATAGGATTTTGTAATATTAGAAAGTGAAGCTATACCAACAATTTCCCCCTTGTTATCTACTACTGTAAGTGAGTTGGTTGACCCATTTTGGAAGGTATCCCATGCCTTTCTAATAGGTATAGATGGGTCTATAATATTGCCCTTATCAAAAGATAGGTCTCCAACTGTAAGATTCATTGATTCCTTAATCTCAGGTGGTTTTATACCAAAATAATCAAGGACAAAACGGCTTTCTTGGCTAAGTTTGCCTAGCCTTACAGGAATTGCATCATATTCTCCCAGCCTATTTTTTAGGTCAGCATAGGCGATTGCTGACATAATTGAGTCTGTATCAGGCTTTTTGTGGCCTGTAATGTAAACTGTTTCTCTCATTTATAATCCTTTCTACAAAAAATCTATCTTAAGCATCTCTAATTTATACCTATTTACCTGAAGAACCGATATAACCATGCCATCTTCTTCTATAAAATCACTCTCTTTAGGAATTCTACCGAGTCTATCAATCAAGTAACCACCTATAGAGTCGTTTTTAATCTGTTCTAGGCCAGTGTCAAAATAATCATTGAAGTCATTGATATGGATAGATGGGTTTACCAAGTATTCCATATCATTTACCTTAAATATGGTCTCAAGATGGGTGTCATACTCATCTTCTATCTCTCCGACAAGTTCTTCGACTATATCTTCTATGGTTACAATCCCACTTGTGCCGCCGTATTCGTCTATAACAATTGCAAGGGAAACATTTTCGTTTCTCATCGACTTAAATAGGTCAAAAATATGCATATTGTCATATACATAAAAGGCCGGTCTTATCATTTCTTCTATATTTAAGTCTTTATCTTCAGCTATAAAAGCGACTATATCCTTCATGTGGAGGATTCCCAAAATATTGTCTATAGACTTGCCATAAACTGGGATTCTCGAATGTTTGCAGTTTTTAAGAAAGTCTCTTAGGTCTTTATCGTCCATATCAACAGCAATGGCTTCCATGTTGGTCCTTGCTGTCATTATATCTTCAACATCTGAATCCCCAAAATCAAAGACGTTATTTATAATTTCACTTTCTTCGTTGTTTATAACACCCTGCTCTTCAGATACATCAACAATTGTCTTTAGGTCTTCTTCTGTCACTATATCTTGGCTTGGGTGATCTTCACCTATAATCATTTTTGTAAGTAGGTTTGTAATTGCCTGGAGGAAAAAAGACATGGGTTTTAGGATAATATCGAAAATTTTGATTGGTTTTGCAACCCTAAGGGCAACTTTCTCTGACTGGCTGGATGCAATATTTTTTGGGGTGACCTCACCGAAGATAAGAATTGTTAGTGTAAGGACTACTGTTGATATGACAGCCCCACTTGCACCAAAAAGATCTGTAAAAAATATGGTTGCTAGGGTTGTAGTTACAATATTTACTATGTTATTTCCAATTAATATTGTAGTTAAAACTTTTCCAATATTGTCAGTTAATTTTCTAACTATAGATGAATTTTCTACTCCATTTTCTTCCATCTGCCTTATTTTAAATACATTTAAAGATGTAAGGGCGGTTTCTGATGACGAGAAAAAGGCAGATCCCGCTACACCTAATATTATCAAGATTAGTTCAATCCAATTTTTCTGGCTCATTTTTCCTTCTTTCTGATATATGTTCTCACTACTATTATAGCTATTTTCTCGACAAAAAACAAAGGATTTTGATGACAATTTCAAATTAAAATATATAATGAATCTGTATCATAAATAAAAGGAGGCAAATATGGCAGAAGTTTCGTTTTTCGAAAAAACTTTCAAGCTAAATAAACATGGTACTAATGTTAAGACAGAAATAATGGCAGGTATAACAACCTTTATGACAATGAGTTATATCCTTGCGGTAAATCCAGCTATCCTTAGTGAATCAGGTATGGATTATGGGGCTGTTTTCACAGGCACCATCATCGCAAGTGTTTTAGCCATGGTCCTAATGGCCTTTTATGCCAACCTACCATTCGGTCTTTCTGCTGGTATGGGGCTTAATGCTTTCTTCACCTATACAGTAGTCGGTCAAATGGGTAAGAGTTGGGAATTCGCCTTAACAGCAGTGTTTTTAGAAGGAATCATTTTTATTTTACTGTCCTTTGTAGGAGTTAGGGAGGCAATATTTAATGCCATTCCAACCACACTTAAAAAGGCAGTATCAGTAGGTATAGGCTTATTTATTGCAGAGATTGGACTCTTAAATGCAAATATCATAGTTAAGGCAGAACCAGCCCTTGCTCTAGGCAACTTAAAGAGTCTTGAGGCATTTGTATTTTTCTTTGCCCTAATACTTATGATTGCTCTTACAGCAAGAGGTGTAAAGGGAGCCCTACTTTGGGGAATCCTAGCTTCAACTATACTTTCACTAGTTTTGGGACTGACACACTTTCCTGAAACAAATGTGGTAAGTTTGCCACCATCTATAGCTCCAGTAGCTTTTAAATTAGACTTTTCTAATGTATTCTCACTTGAGATGTTCTCAGTATTATTCTCATTCTTGTTTGTAGATATTTTCGATACACTTGGAACACTTACAGGTGTGGCTACAAAGGCAAAGATGCTAGATGAAAACGGCAACCTACCAGAAGTTGGCAAGGCCCTAATGGCAGATGCGGTTGGTACAACTATTGGTGCCCTTGTAGGTACATCCACAGTTACTACTTTCGTAGAAAGTTCATCAGGGGTAGCAGAAGGCGGAAGAACAGGTCTAACAGCCCTTTCTACAGCAGGATGCTTTGTAATAGCAGCATTCTTCTTTCCAATATTTTCAATAATCCCATCAGCAGCCACATCAGCAGCCCTAGTCACAGTAGGACTATTCATGCTATCAACTGTTACTGAAATTAACTTTGAAGATATCACAGAAGCCTTCCCAGCTTTCATGACAATCCTAATGATGCCACTAGCTTATTCTATAGCAGAAGGTATAGCATTTGGAATAATGAGCTTTGCAGCAGTTAAGCTATTGACAGGCAAGGGCAAAGAAGTAAGCCCTATGCTCTATGTATTAGCAGTTGTTTTCTTAATTAGGTATATGATTTAAAAATAAACTTGACAAAGTGATATTGTTGTAATATACTAAAGCTAATAAATCATAGATAGAAGTAGTAAGAAAATTTTAAACCGACAGAAAGTTAATGGTTGATGAGAATTGCAAGGTAAGATTTTTTCTGAATGGATCTATCGGATCAAAGGTGAAATAATAGTAGCCGGCGGGTGTTTCTCACCTTATAGGGATAGGATATGTAAGTATCTAAAGAGGTCTATTTGTGATAGACAAATAAGGATGGCACCGTGGGCACTAGCTCGCTCCTAATACTAATTAGTATTGGGAGCGAGCTTTTTTTATTAGAATTATCAAAAGAAAGAGGAAATCATGCAAAATTATCAAACCAACCAAACAAAAATCAGAAACCTAACCATATCGGCAGTTTTCATGGCCCTAGGCCTTGTTATGCACTTTATGGTGCCGGGCGTATTTTTTGGAGTAAAACCAGACTTTTTACTATCAATGATGTTTATATCCCTAATGATTACATCTGATATGAAAGAAGCCCTACTAATAGGAGTAGCAGGAGGGATTATGTCCGCCCTTACAACAGGCTTTCCTGGCGGCCAAATCCCAAATTTCATCGAAAAAATAATCACATCCCTAGTTGTATTTTCAATAATAAAAACAATGAAAAACACCTACTCCATCCCAAAAGTAATCCTAATCTTTGCCCTAGGAACCCTAGTATCAGGGACAATGTTTTTAACGATTGCCCTAACTATGACCAAGCAATTAAACCTATTTGCCCCATCCTTCCCAGCAGTCTTAGTTGCAATGCTTGTAAATGCAATTTTAGGTATTTTCCTATACCAAGCGACAAAGAGAATGAATATTATAAATTAAATTAATAAAAAATCGCTCAAACTAAGGGAGATCCTTAGCTGAGCGATTTATTTTTTTATTATATCGTAATAGACTTAAATAATTCTTTTGTATAAGTATCTCTGTTTGGACTTGCTATATCTTTTGTTTCAAAAAGATCAACAAGCTTTCCATTGTATAGAACTCCTATCCTATCACAGAGGTAGGCTATTACGTTTAGGTCGTGGCTTATGAAAAAGCATGTGAAGTTGTGAGTTTTTTGCAAAGATTTAATCAGATTTAGGATTTGGGCCTGGACTGATACATCAAGGGCCGATACTCCTTCGTCTATTATTAGAAACTCAGGATCTATTACAAGGGCTGATGCTATCGCAATTCTCTGCTTTTGTCCACCTGATAAGTTGGATGGGAAATAATTTAGGACATCTTCTTCCATCTCGATTTCTTCAAGGATATTCTTTATCTTCCTAGCCTTTTCTTCTTCTGTATAGCCTCCGTGAATATTTAATACTTCCCTGATTGAAAATCCTATAGTTTTTTTGGGATTTAGGGCCTGGTAAGGGTTTTGAAATACTACCTGGAGTTTTTTCCTGTAGGCTAAGAGCTCTTCATTGCTTAGACTGGTTATATCCTTATCTTCAAAATAAATTTTGCCAGACGTTTCTTTTACAAGCCTGAGGATAATATTTGAAAGGGTAGTTTTTCCCGAACCGCTTTCTCCAACTAGACCAAATATCTCTCCCCTTTTTACATCAAACGATACAGCATCAAGGGCGAGTTTGTCCTTTTTTCTAAAGAGGATAGCCGAATCTTTATAAACTTTGCTTATATTTTCTATTCTTAAAATCCTATCCATCTTTTTCTCCATATAAATGACAATTTACTAAATGGCCATCTTTTTCATAGGTTTCTGGGTAAGTTTTGTAGCATTTTTCCATTACAAAATCACACCTATCTGCAAATGGACAGCCTTCGTTCGACCTGTTCTTAAGGTCTGGAACATGGCCTTTGATATTATATAGGCTTTCCCCTCTTTTTTTGTAGTTTGGAACTGCCTTCAAAAGGGCCTTAGTGTATGGATGCATCGAGTTTTTTATAACCTGATCTGTTGGTCCTATTTCTACAAGCCTTCCAGCGTACATTATCATGACCTTTTTACAAATCCTTTCGACAAGATTTAGGTCGTGGCTGATAAATAAAATTGCTCCATTATAAATATGGCTTATGTCCTTAAATAGTTCAATTATTTGGGCCTGTACTTTGGCATCTAGGGCTGTGGTTGGTTCATCTGCTATGAGGACATTTGGGTTTGCTATTAGGGAGATACAAATTACTATCCTTTGCTGCATACCGCCTGATAGCTCGTGGGGATACTTTTCGTAAAGAGATTCAACATCGTAGAGGCCCACATTTTCCATTGTCTTGTAGACTATGTCCCTACGTTTTTCCTTGTCAAAATCGTAGTGGATTTTTAAAACTTCTTCGATTTGATCTCCAACCTTCATCAGAGGATTTAGGGCAGAACCTGGTTCTTGAAAAACTGTGGCAATATTTCTTGACCTATATTTTTTCCATTCTTTATCTGAGAGACCCAAGACTTCTATACCTCTAAGCTTGCAGGATCCTGATTTTACCATGGCATCCTTAGATTGGATTCCTAAGATTGTTTGAGTTGCCACAGTCTTTCCACACCCAGATTCTCCAACAAGGCCTACAAAGTCTTTTTCAAAAAGGTCGAAGGATATGTTATTAACAGCGTTTTTATCGCCATTTTGTGTTTTAAAGGCTACTGTTAGGTCCTTTACTTCTAGGATTTTTTTCATCTTCCCACCTTCTCTCTTAGTCTTTCTGACCTAAATTTCTCACCATAAAGGGTAAAGCCTAATACTACTAGACTTAGACAAATACCTGTAAATATGAAATAGTGTGGTGCCTGGTTGAAATAGGCCTGGCTTTCTTTAAGCATCCTACCCCAAGATGGGTTTGGCGGCCTAACTCCAAGTCCTAGATAGGAAAGTCCTGCCTCAGACAAAATCGCCTGGGAAACTGAAAGGACAATTGCTACCATAAGTTGGTTTTTGATATTTGGTAGGATATGATTTATAGCTATATACAGAGGTTTTGCCCCCTTAACCACAGCTGATTTTACATACTGGGCATTTTTTACCTGCAAAAAACCACTCCTTACAACCCTTGCAAAATACGGCACTGACATGATTCCAATTGCTAGGATGGTATTCATAATTCCAGCTCCAAATACTGTCACAAGCATCATGGCAAATAATATTCCTGGAAAGGCCATCAAGGAATCGATAAATCTCATAAGGATTTCGTCAACCCTGCCGCCAAAGTATCCAGCGCTAGCCCCTATTATAGAGCCAAGAATTAGGGCCAAACTTACAGTACCAAATGACAGGATAAGGGCGTATTTAGATCCTTCCATCAGCCTTGATAGGATATCCCTACCCATATTGTCTGTCCCAAAAGGATGGGCAAGGCTAGGTTTCATGAATTTCATGCTTGTATCTACTAGATTTGGATCATAAGGTGTCCAAAAAATTGAAATAATAAGGACTATAAAATAAAGGCCAATAATTGCCTTACCTATCCTAATTGAGTTTTTATTTTCCTTAATCATTTTCCACCTCTAATCCTCGGGTCTACAAGTCCATAAAGTATATCAATTATTAGATTTATAAAAATAACTAAAAATGCAACAGCAAGGACTACTGACTGAATAAGCGGAAAATCCCTTGAGCTTATGGAGGCTACTATTAGAGATCCAATCCCTGGTAGAGAAAATACATTTTCCACTATAAGCGAACCACCTACAGCAGAAGTTAAACACATTCCTATCACAGTAATCACAGGCACTAGAGCGTTTCTTAGGACATGTTTATATAGGATTTCCTTAAGCTCCATGCCCTTCATTCTGGCTGTCCTTACATAGTCCTTGTTAATTTCGTCTAAAAGTGCTGCCTGCATGTACCTTATAATTGTTGCTATATTTGGTATGGCAATGGCAAGGGAAGGCAGGAAGAAATTCTTAAGTTTATCCAAAAAGCTTCCGCCCATAATATTAAAAGATAGAGTAGAGAAAAGCCCCAATCTTACTGCGAAAACATAAATTAACAGAAACGCTAGCCAAAAAGATGGGATTGAAATCCCAAGTTGAGTTATGGCTGTAATTATCGAAGCATACCACTTATCTGATTTCAAAGTGATTTGTATTGATAAAGGAATAGCTATAATAATTGATAAAATCAATGAATATAGGGTTAGCCATAAGGTTACAGGAAGTTTTTTAAAGAAAAGTTCCCTAACCGGCATTTGATATTTTATACTATCTCCCATATCAAGTTTAAAAAGTCCAACAATCCAGTTTAAATACCTTTCAAAGATCGGCTTGTCAAGCCCTAGCTCTTTTTCAAGAGCTAGGATTTGCTGTGGATCAGCCTCAGTTCCTAATATTATTTCAGCAGGATTGCCGCCTATGATTTGAAATACAAAAAATATTAGAAGAGAGACAAAGAACAGGGTCAAGATAAGCGAAATTATCTTTTTTGAAATTGCCTTTGCCATTATTTGCCATCTATATCTTCTAGGTTTAGTTTTTGAACTGGATAGGTCTTAAGTCCTTTATATTGCTTGTTTAGAACTATATTATCATTAGGGTCTTGTAAAAATACTGCAGCACAGTCTCTTGAAATTATTTCTTGGGCGTCTTTTACATTTTTGATAAGCTCATCCCTATCTAAGGTTGCCATGGCATTTGAAATTGCCTTATCATAATCTTCTGATTCGTAGTTTAAATAGTTTTTGTCATTTGTTGATACATACCTATCAAGCACCCTAATTGGATCTGTGTAGCCAATGAAACCTGCAATTGTTGTTTCATAATCCTTGTCCTTATAGACCCTATCAAGCCAAGTTGAAAACTCAATTGGATCAATTGTTGCATTGATACCTGCTTTTTTAAGTTGGGCTTGGATTAATTCTGCTGTATCCATGTGGAACTTATAATCACTTGGCACTGTCATTGTAAAAGAAACCCCATCTGGATAGCCTGCTTCAGCTAAGAGTTCTTTAGCTTTTTCGACATCTGTTGGATACATTTCCTCAAGGTCATTGTAATAATCCTTTAGGGCTGGCGAAAATGAAGAGTAAATCTTACTTGCCTTGCCACCTGCAACAGCCTCAATAAGCTCATCCTTATCTATAGCATGGGCTATAGCTTGTCTTACCCTGATGTCATCAAAAGGCTTAACCTTGTTGTTTAGGCCTAATAGTTGAACTAGGTTTTGTGGGTGGGAATAAGAATCTGTAGACTCAGATACTTGGGTAAGCTCATCTGCTGTAAGTTTTGATGCAAGGTCTACTTCTCCATTATTTAGGGCCATTACTAGGGCTTGGTTATCAGCAATCCTTACCACATTTACTTGCTTAATTTTTGCAATGTGGTCTTTTCTATGGTAGTCATCAAATCTTTCCATAACCATGCCTTCACCAGGTGTATAAGAAACAAACTTGTAAGGACCTGTTCCAACTGGCTTAGTTTGATTATCTTCATAGTCTTTTTTGACTATAGGTTGGTTTTGTAGGTAGATAAAGCTGTTATTTACAGCATCTAGGGTCATTGTGATTTCTGTTGGTGATACTACTTCCATTTCCTTAATTACTGCAAACTTTGATGACATTGGCTCGCCTGATGTGAGTCCTGAAAGCTTATCATAAGTGTAATAAACATCATCAGCTGTAAAGTCTGAACCATCGTGGAATTTGACCCCTTCTTTTAATTTAAAAGTATAGGTTAGACCATCTTCAGAAATCTCATAAGATTCTGCTAAATCTGGCACAAGATTGCCATCTTCATCCACATCCAAAAGGCCGTCAAAAATTTGGTCCATAACAGTCTTTGTATCCCCTGCAGTAGCATTAAATGGATCTAGAGAATCAATCTCTGTTGCCATAGCAACTGTAAGTGGTCTTTGAGCAATTTTTGTATTATCCTCGCCGCCTTCATTTCCCTCTTTGGCGCCTCCGCAAGATGCCATCAAAGCTCCTGCTAGTAGCAAGGTAAACAGTGTTTTAGATTTTTTCATTTCTCCTCCTTAGGAAAATAATTCTTATAACTATTATAACAGATAGATATTTTTTTCACAATGATTTTTAAAAATAAAAAGATTCCTTGATGACCAAATATCTACTAGAGAGTATACCTATTCCAAAGTATTTTTAAAGCTAATTTTTGGTTAAAGAATCTCTTTTTATTTTTTTATAATTTATCTTCTACAGATTTTATTTTTTGCTCCATAGTGGCTTTTTTATCGCGTCTATCATCCATTTTGATAACTGTGTATACCCTATCGCATCCCTTATCAAATACGGATTCTTGCATCTTTCTGATTGCGGCAAGTGCCACATCGGCATCTGCTTCTATGACTGTACCCATAGGATTTAATTTGTACTTAAGTCCTTCTCTTATAAGGATTTTTTCAGCTTCTGCTACATAGTGACTTACCGATGTTTCTTTTGTACCTATTGGGATTAGGCAAACTTCTACTACTGCCATCTAGGCCTCCTCAAAGAATTTCTTGTATATTTGATAAGCGTCGTAATGATCTCTGATTCCACAAAGCTCTCTAATTGAATGCATGGCAAGAAGAGGAATTCCCACGTCAATTGCCTTTATACCCAGGGCAGTTTGAGTGATTGGTC
>JBHWRC010000091.1:0-4248 GCA_043426375.1 Anaerococcus sp. | reverse complement strand
GTTTAGATTATAATTATCAAGGGAGAACTTCATTCCCTAAAATTATTATATGCAAAATTTAACTAAAAGCAAATTAAAATAATATTATTCGATTAGTATAAAAGTCTTTCCAGAGTCTTCTGATTTGTAGAAATGTTCATTACCATTTATATCTTTATTGCTAGGGGAAATCACACCCTCTTTGTCTATTTCTCCACTAATATCAGGACTAGTGTCAGGGATTTCTGAAATAAAACTTAGTTTCGCGTCTTTAATTTCTACAAAAAACCATCTAGATCTTGCCCCTGCCCTACCAACTTCGATAAGACCAAAATTACTATTTGGAATTTTCTCTACATCTTCAAGGCTAAAATTATTTAAAATTTCTTGTTCATTAGAATGCTCATATTTCAAATTATTTTCATTATTATTATCGTTTGATGATAGCTTTTGCTCCATAAATAAATATGATTCAAGTCTAGATCTAGCATCTTTTAAAATATAATATTTTTCCCCATTATAAGAAAAACCTACATTGTCCTTTATTGCAAAAATACTCATGATAAGAATTATATATCCCGCAAAAAAGCCGATTCCAATTAAAACCAAAGTCACAATAAGCTTTAAATAAAAATTTATCTTAAGTTCAGTAAATTTATTTATGAAGAAAATCTGGTAGGCAAAAAATAATAAAACCGATAATCCTAGCAAAACAAAAACCGCTATGAAGAAAAGAATAAATATATTTTTACTTAATATGTATTTGAGTTTATTATTTCTAGTGTTTAAATTTTGAAATTCTTCATAAAATAAATCATCAGTAGTAATATATCTAAAAATCGCACTCGTAAGTACTCCAAGACCCAAATAAAAAATCCATTGTGGCATCCTTAGTAGTGCAAAAGTAAATAAAAACCAATCCAAAGAGAAACCAATATAGATCATGGCTTCCATCACTTATAAAAAATTTCCTAACTGTTTTCTTTAAAAACATATTGCCCCTTTCTACTTTTTTCTTATTATTGACAAATCAATTGTCAACACATCCACAACATCTTCTTGGCCAACTATCAAAAAATGAATTATTTTATCATCCCTAATTTGTCTTACATCTTCTTTTAACTTATAAATCATATCAGAATCTATAGAGTAATAAAAATGATAGTAGTCAGCCACTGAATCAATCCAAGAGGATGGTTTATATGGCTCCTGTGTAACTTGGTATAAATAAACTGTCTTATCAAATAATAAAAACAATTTCTCATAACCATCTAAGCTTACTAAGTTAATCTTAAGTCCTTCATAATCCCATTTAATATCTCCTATAAAAAATGGAATATTCTTCTTTCTCTCTATTTTAAATTTCTTGAAATTTCCCATGTATTTTTCTCAAAATAATTGAATGTCTAATTTAATATATTATAACATAATCCCGTGATAGATAGATAATTGGTAGGCAAAAATCTTCCAGCATATGATACAAAACAAGAGCCATTAGAAATTATTCCTAAGAGTCTTTATTTTTTATCTTTTAAAATATCATTATTAATTTTCTATAAGTAGCCTAAGCTTTTTTACCTCTTACTTTAAAAATTCTCTTCATTGTTCATTTACTACCAAATTTATCTCAAATCCTATTATAAGAATGTATACTATGCACTTATTTTTCTGACAAAGATTTTTTAAGCAAAAGAGCCTGGAAAATCCCAAGCTCTCAAACTTTTATATAGATCCATCCCTATCCCAGAATCTTTGCCTAGTTAAATTTTCTATAAACTTATCAATTTCTTTCATATCCTTACTTACGATTACTCCAGGTGCTTTTTGTTGTTCTTTATCCATAATCCCCTCAGGATTTCCAATTATCCAAATTGGTTTGTAATGTTTAAAGGTTTCATTAACAAATTCATCGACATTTTTACTAAAGTCCTTAGAAGGTTTTTCTGGAACAACTACTATCAAGGCATCCTCTAAAACTGGGTGAACTGTCTCATACCTATGGTCAACTTTTTGTCCATCTTTGGTATCTTGTAGGTCACCTTGAATTATCTCAGCCTTGGCCTTAGAATCAGTAATCTTCTTTACTAGTGACTTAAAGTCAAAGCCATCATCGTTATCAGAATAGATTCCAACTTTAAGTGTGTCTGGCTTAAAGATTGTATCAGCTTGAGAAAACTCTGGCATCCTTATCTGTTTTGCTTCCTTACTAGGTTTGACACCTACAGGATCAAAGCCTCGGTCAGCATCTGGCTTATCACAACCAACATTCTTAGCAATTTCTTCCGCCATCTTTTTATCTACATTTGCAAACATATCTACAACATTTTGCCTTATTTCTTCTCTTTGAACCTTCGATAGTTCAAAAGAAAAGGCATTTATGATGTGATTTTGTTCTACCTCGCTTAAAGACTTATAGAATGCTGTGGCTTGGCTAAAGTGGTCCCTAAAGCTTTCATCTCTAGCCTTTATAACCTCGCCATCGATTTTTTCTTGGTAATGTTCGTAACCTCCATTTTCTGGACTTTCATAATATGGAGATTGGTCGTCTATTGATGATTTATGGTAGGCAACTGGTCCCTTATTTATCATGTGTTGATGCCAGCCGTCTCTTTGGTTGTTATGGACTTCAACTATTGGCCTATTTATAGGAATTTGTGCAAAGTTTGGTCCACCTAGCCTTAATAGCTGGGTATCTGTGTAAGAGAAAAGTCTACCTTGTAGTAATGGGTCATTCGTAAAGTCAATTCCAGGTATGACATTGCCTGGGTTAAAGGCAACTTGTTCTGTCTCAGCAAAATAGTTATCTACATTCCTATTTAAAATAATTTCCCCAATTTTTATTTTAGGTATATCCTCTTCTGGCCAAACCTTGGTAGGGTCAAGAATATCAAATGGGAAGTCGTGTTCTTTTTCTTCTGGTAGAAGCTGAACGCAGAAATCCCAAACTGGATATGACCCTTCATTAATGGCATCATACATATCTTTTCTTTGGCTATCTGGGTCATTTCCAGATACCTTTAGGGTCTCATCCCAAACCCTTGAGTGGACACCTAATTGTGGATTCCACTGATATCTAACAAAGGTTGCCTTGCCTTCCTTATTAATCCATCTAAAGGTATGGACAGCAAAACCGTCAATCATACGAAGACTTAGTGGAATTGCCCTATCACTCATTTGCCACATAACCATATGGGCAGATTCTTGGTTACGAGTTACGAAATCCCAAAAAGTATCGTGGGCTGACTGGGCTTGTGGTACTTCTGTATCTGGTTCTGGTTTTACAGAGTGGACAAAGTCAGGAAACTTTATCGCATCTTGGATAATAAATACTGGGACGTTGTTGCCAGCTATGTCATAATTACCCTCTTCTGTATAAAATTTGATCGCAAAACCACGGACATCTCGAGGTGTATCAGTAGAGCCCCTAAAACCTGCTACAGTAGATACCCTTGAAAATAAAGGAGTTTCCTTGTTATCACCAGAAAATAAGCAAGCTTTTGTATACTTACTCATATCTTTGGTTGATTTAAAAATACCATGGACACCTACCCCACGAGCATGGACAATCCTTTCAGGTATCCTCTCATGGTCAAAGTGCATAATTTTTTCCCTTAAATGGAAATCTTCAAGGAGTGTAGGTCCTCTTCTTCCAGCTTTAAGAGAAAATTCATCCTCAGCCATCTTAAGACCCTTATTGGTGGTAAAAGCTTTATTCTTGTTATCAACCTTATTTTTTTCTAACTCTTTGATCTTATCGTTATCCTTAACAGGACCAACCTTCTCTATCCCCCTTGGTGTCAAGGATGCTTTTATAAAATTGTGTTGGTTCTTATCTTGCTTTTTTGCCATTGTCTCCTCCTAATATTTGTTTTCTTAATTTATTTATACCCATTATTATATAAAATCTAGCTGAATACAGAATTATAAAGTAAGGCCCATAAAAAATACAAATTTTTACAGGTCTTAATTTTATGTCTATATTTCATTTATTAAAATTATCTTCATAATTAGAGATAAGAAGTCTAAGCCTTCCTACTTCTTCTTCTAAAAGTTTTCTTCCTTCTTCTGTTAAGATATAGTGTTTTCCTTTCTTGTCTGCCTCTACCCTTTTTATCAAATCATTTTCTAGAAACTGTGCTAGTAGGACATATAGGGTGCCTGGAGCAAGTTTTATTCTTCCTTTAGTAATTTCTGCTACCCAAGAGGTAATCTCTGCTCCGTTTCTCACTTCTCCTAGGGCTAGGAGAGTAAAATACATAGGTTCTGTTA
>JBHWRC010000090.1:0-4007 GCA_043426375.1 Anaerococcus sp. | reverse complement strand
GGTGCCGTGATGCCAATTCTTCAAAAGGCCCAGGAAATTTTCTCCTACATACCAGAAGAGGTTGTGGATTTGATGGCCCTTAGGATGGGTGTGCATTCTTCAGAAATCTATGGGGTAGCGAGTTTTTATTCTCAGTTTTCCTTTATACCAAAGGGAGAGCACGAGATTTGCGTTTGCTTGGGTACTGCCTGTTATGTAAAAGGCTCTGATAAAATCCTTGAGGCTCTGGAAGAAAAGCTCGATATCAAGTGCGGCGAGACTACAGCTGATGGCAAGATAAGCCTAACTGAAGCTAGGTGTATCGGAGAATGTGGGATTGCTCCTGTTGTAAGTATTGATGCATCAAAAAATGTCGGCATGGCGACTAAGGCTATGGTAGATGAAATAATAGCAAAGGCACTGGAGGATAATGATGAAGTCAAAGCTTGAAGGTATCAAAAGAGAAGCTTATGAAAAGTTAATAGATAGACTCAATCCAGATGAATACATAATCGAAGGTGAAGATATAAGGCTTAGGGGCGATTTTTATGAAAATCAAGTAAGGCTAGTCCTTCGAAATTGTGGGATAATCAACCCTAATTCGATCGAGGAATACATTGCCAGAGACGGATATTTTGCCCTGGAAAAAGCAATCTTCGATATGGAAAGAGATGAAATTATAAGAGTAGTCACAGATTCAGGTCTTAGGGGCAGGGGCGGAGCGGGTTTTCCTGCAGGTCGCAAGTGGGATACTGCCTTCAAACAGGATACTGACACCAAATACATAATTTGTAACGCTGACGAGGGTGATCCTGGTGCCTTCATGGATAGGTCAATTTTAGAATACGACCCTCATTCAGTTCTTGAGGCCATGGCAATTTGTGCTAGGGCTGTTGGTGCAAAGGAAGGCTTTGTCTATGTTAGAGCCGAATATCCAAAGGCTGTCAAGGCATTGAGACGCGCCATAGCAGATGCCAAAGAATACAATCTCTTAGGAGAAAACATTCTAGGATCAGATTTTTCTTTTAATATTGACCTAAGACTTGGGGCAGGCGCCTTTGTTTGTGGCGAAGGTACAGCTCTTATGGAATCTATCGAAGGCAAGCGTGGCCAACCTCGTAACAAGGAATTTAGGACAACAGTCAAGGGCCTTTGGGGCAAGCCAACTGTAATCAATAACGTAGAAACCTTTGCCAATGTGGCACAAATTATCCTAAAAGGTGCTGAATATTTCAGAGCCTACGGCACAGAAAAATCTCCAGGAACCAAGGTCTTTGCCCTAGTAGGCAAGGTCAAAAATTCTGGTCTTGTAGAAGTGCCAATGGGTACATCAATTAATTCTATAGTATATGACATAGGCTGTGGAATCCAAAATGACAAGAAGGCCAAAGCCGTCCAAACTGGCGGACCTTCTGGCGGCTGTATTCCAGAATCACTTTTTGATACAGGCTGCGATTTCGAATCACTCAAAGAAATCGGCTCTATAATGGGTTCTGGCGGCATGGTTGTCATGGACGAAGACGACTGCATGGTTGATGTGGCGAGGTTTTTCCTAGAATTTTCTGTAGACGAATCTTGCGGTAAGTGCACACCTTGTAGGATTGGAAACAAGAGACTACTTGAGATGCTTGATTTGATCGTAACTGGAAAAGCAGACGAAGAAACCCTTCACAAGCTCAAAGAGCTTTCTGAAATAGTATCTGAAACAAGCCTTTGCGGTCTTGGCCAAGCCTCACCAAACCCTGTTTTATCAACAATGAATTACTTTTATGACGAGTACCTAGCCCATGTAGCTGGCAATAAAACTTGTCCTGCAAAAAGGTGCAAGGACCTTGTTGATTACATAATTACAGATGATTGTATAGGCTGTAGCAAGTGTGCTAGGGCCTGCCCTGCTAGTGCGATTTTCGGCAAAGTCCGTGAAATTCACCACATAGACCAAAACCTTTGTATAAAATGTGGCACCTGTATGGAACATTGCCCAGTTGATGCCATTGTTTTAGGATAGGAGTAGATATGATTAAGATAAAAATAAATGATCAAGAAATAGAAGTTAGGGAAAAAACCACAATCCTATCAGCTGCCAAGGCTTTGAATATAAAGATTCCTACCCTTTGCCATATGGATTTATCAAAGATTAATTTTGTCAACAAACTTGCATCTTGTAGGGTTTGTTTGGTAGAAGATTTGGGCAGTGGCAAACTCCTTCCTTCCTGCGCAACCTTCTGCAAGGACGGGATGGAAATAAGTACTGACAGCCAAAAGGTAGTTAGAGCTAGAAGGGCTGTTGTAGAATTAATCCTTTCAGACCACCCAGATGACTGTCTAAAATGCGCTAAAAACCTAGATTGCCAGCTCCAACAAATTGCAGCTGACCTAAGTATTAGGGAAATAAAATACCCAGGAGAGAAAAGAAATCTGCCAATCGATAGCTCTTCCTATTCCCTAGTTAGGGACCCAAATAAGTGTATCCTTTGTAGAAGATGCGAAACCATGTGCAATGAAGTCCAAACTGTAGGCGCACTTGCAGAAATCGGACGTGGTTTTGAAACACACGTAGGATCAACCTTTAATAGAAAAATGTTTGAGACAACCTGTACCTTCTGCGGCCAGTGCTTGGCAGTTTGCCCAACTGGAGCCCTTACAGAAAGGTCAAATGTCTCAGACCTTTGGAAAATTTTAAGCAGAAAAAAAGAAGAAGATTTGGTAATTGTACAGATAGCCCCTGCTGTTAGGGTCGCACTTGGCGAAGAATTTGGCCTAGACCCAGGCACTCCTATAACAGGTCAGATGGTCACAGCCCTTAGACGTCTTGGTTTTGACAAGGTCTTTGATACAAACTTTGCAGCAGACCTTACAATCATGGAAGAAGCCCACGAATTTATAGGTAGGCTTTCTGAAGATAAGCCAATCCTTACCTCATGCTGCCCAGGTTGGGTAAACTTTATGGAGCACCAGTTCTCAGATTTGATTGATATACCATCAACCTGCAAGTCCCCACACGAAATGTTTGGAGCAATAGCAAAATCCTACTATGCAGAAAAGGTTGGTGTAAATCCAGAAAACATTACGGTAGTATCAGTCATGCCATGTATAGCCAAAAAATACGAGGCCAAACGTGATGAATTAAACAAAGAGGGTATATCAGATGTAGATGTGGTTATCACCACTAGGGAGCTTGCGGCAATGATAAAAGAAGCTGGAATCGACCTTGTAAATCTCTCTGAAGATGACTTTGACAATCCTCTAGGCGAATCTACCGGTGCAGGTACAATCTTTGGAGCAAGCGGAGGCGTAATCGAAGCGACAATCAGAACAGCCTACGACACCCTCACAGGAGAAAGCCTAGAAGAAGTAGAATACGAAGAGCTTAGGGGTCTTAGAGGAGTCAAAAAAGCGACTGTCAATATAAATGGCAGGGATATCCGTATTGGGGTAGTAAACGGACTTGGTAATACCAGGAAAATCTTAGAAAAAATCCGTTCTGGAGAAGAGAAGTTTGATGCCATAGAAGTCATGGCATGTCCTGGTGGATGCGTAGGTGGCGGTGGCCAACCTTTCCACAAGGGAGACCTCTCAATCCTAGATCAAAGAGCCAAGGGACTTTATAAGATTGATGAAGAAAAAACTTACAGAAAATCTTACGAAAACCCATCAATCAAAAAACTCTACGAAGAATACCTAGGAGAACCGGGAAGCGATATAGCCCACGACCTCCTCCACACCTCTTATAAGGCAAGGCCAAAATATTAAACAAAATCTTACAAGCAAATATAATCACAAGGAAAGGGTGAGCATTAGCTTGCCCTTTTGTGATATAATAATCATATAGAATTTTATTTATGGAGATAGATATGAAAAAGAAATTTATAAATGCAGTAATATATGGCCATGAATCTGCCAGGGAAATCCTCGTTGAAGATAGGATTTTTGTGGGTTTTGGAAATGATTTGGGAGATGCGGATGAGACTATTGATCTTGAAGGCTCTCTTGTAATCCCTCCCTATGTAGATAGCCACCTCCACCTA
>JBHWRC010000089.1:0-12199 GCA_043426375.1 Anaerococcus sp. | reverse complement strand
AGGGAGTTTATTAGGCCAGCGGCAAAAGCGTCTCCTCCGCCTATCCTATCTACTATATCAAATTCATAAGTACGAGTTTTTATATATTCATCTCCACAATAGGCTCCCGCTGATAGGGAGTTTCTTGAGGCTGAGTAGGATGTTCTTATTGTTGATATAGCATAATCTAGGTCGTATTTTTTTTGAAGTTCTATTAGCATATTTGCTAGGCTTACGTTGTCAAACACTCCCTTAAATGACTTGTGTAGGGTTGGAAGGACTCCGATTAGGATGTCTACATCATCTAGAATTGAGTCATAAAATGCTGCAGCTTTTTCAAGAGGCCAAAGGTTTGATCTATAGTTTAAGTCAAAGATTACCTTGACTCCATATTCCTTTGCCCTTTTTATTGCGTATCTTGTAAGTTCTCTGCCTTCTTCTGAGACTGCCGCCGTTACACCTGATAGGAAGAATATTTTTGCATCTTCAAATATCCCTTTCCAGTCAAATTCAAAGTATTTGGCACGGCTCATGGCTGAGCTTTTCCTGTCATAAATTACTTTTGAAGCTCTTAGGCCAATCCCATCTTCAGCGTAGTAGATACCTATCCTATCTCCACCCCTGGCTGTGTAGTCCATGTCTATTCCATAATTTCTTAATTTTTCTATTCCAGCATCGCCTATTTCATTATCAGGTAGCCTTGTAATGTATTTTACTTTTTGTCCGAGATTGGCAAGGGCTATTGCTACGTTGGCTTCACTGCCTCCATAAATCGATCTGAAAGACTCTGCCTGGACTAATCTCTCGAAACCAGGTGGAGAAAGTCTAAGTACCAACTCTCCCATACATACTATTTTATCTTTCATTTTTACCTCGAATTCTTAAAAAATAAGCAGGATACGGGAATCCTGCCTATTTTAGATATCTATCTTTGTACTCTGCCGGATGTATCTCCACCTACTAGTACTTCTACTTCTTCTCTAGACATGTGGTTGTAGTCGCCTTTGATTGTATGTTTTAGGGCACTTGCTGCTACACCAAAATCAAGAGCGTCTGCTGGTGATTTTCCATCTAGTAGACCTGTTATTAGGCCCGCTGCAAAGCTGTCTCCGCCTCCTACTCTGTCTACGATTCTTACGTCGTATTGTGGAGCTTGGTGGAAGTCTTTGCCGTCATAGATTAGGGCTGACCAACCGTTGTCGCTTGCTGAGTATGATTCTCTTAGTGATGAAGCTATCATATCAAAACCAAATTCTTCCTTCATTTGTTTGAAGATTTCGTGGTAGGCTTCTACATCTAGCTTGCCGCTTGTTACGTCAAGTCCCTTTGGTGTAAAGCCAAGTGATAATGATGCGTCTTCTTCATTACCGATGCATACGTCTACATATTGCATTAGGTCTTTCATTACTTTTTGAGCTTCTTCTGGCGTCCAAAGTTTTGCTCTGTAGTTTAGGTCGATTGATACCTTTGCTCCAGCTGCTTTTGCTGCTTTCATTGCTTCTCTTGTGATTTCTGCACCATTTTTAGATATAGCTGGTGTGATTCCTGATGTGTGGAACCATTTTGCATTTTTGAAGATTTCTTCAAAATTAAATTCGCTTGGATCAGCTTCTGCAATTGCTGAGTTAGATCTGTCGTAGATTACTTTTGATGGTCTTGATGATGCACCTGTTTCTGAGTAGTAGATACCAACTCTTTCCCCACCTCTTACGATGTAGTCAGTGTTTACGCCATATCTTCTAAGTGAGTTTAGGGCTGCTTGACCAATTTCGTGTTTTGGTAATTTTGTTACATAGTAAGCATCAAAGCCATAGTTTGCAAGTGATACAGCTACGTTTGCTTCTCCACCACCGTAGATTGCGTCAAAGCTTTCAGCTTGTACGAACCTTTCATATCCTGGTGTGGATAGTCTTAACATTATTTCGCCTAGGGTTACAACTTTTTTACTCATTATTTTCTTACCTCCGCAATTTTTTCTAGATATTCTTTAGCTTTTTTAGTTATTTCTTCACGGCTACCTGCTACAAGGTTTGAGCCAGCTCCTACTGCTACGACTCCTGCATTAAACCAATCTTCTAGGTTGTCAAGACTAACGCCACCTGTTGGCATGATTTGGAAGTGTGGGTATGGACCGTGTAGGGCCTTAACATATGATGGACCTGCTAGGGAACCTGGGAATAGTTTTATAATGTCAACTCCATATTTGTATGCTTCAAGCATTTCTGCTGGAGTTACACATCCTGGAACATATGGGATATTGTAAATATTACACATTTTTGCAACTTCTTTATCAAAAGATGGGCTTACTACGAATTTTGCTCCATTCATTATAGCAAGTCTAGCTGTTGTTGGATCAAGAACTGTACCTGCTCCTAGAAGCGTATCTTCTGGTAGTTCTTTTTGGATTCTTTGGAATACTTCGATTGCATTAGGGATTGTAAAAGTAACTTCAAGAGTATTGATACCTCCATCGATTAATCCTTTACAAAACTCTATAGCTTGGTCGGCTGAATTTGCCCTAACTACTGGAACTATGCCTAGTTTAGTAATTTGTTGAATTGTTGTGATTTTGCTCATAAATGACTCCTTTCTGAAAAAACATTGTCCATTAAACAATAATTGTCGGTTTCTGTTACCACTATGCGGCATTTTTTTTAAAATGCAAGCAATCGGAAAACATTTTTTTATTTTTTTATGAAAAAATACTAATTATCCCCGCTCTAAATCTGAATAATTAGCACTTTGCATAAAAATAATATTTTATTTATATTTTTTATTAAAGCATATTCATTCTATAAACTTTAATAATTACTTCGCCCTAAGAGTCGTCTCCTTTTCAACTAACTTAGCCTCAAGAGAAATATTTGTTGAAGCTTCTTCTTGATTTAAAATTTTAAGAAGATTGTCAACTGCGATATCTACCTGGTCAGAAATTCTTTGATCGATTGAAGTAATGGCTTGGTTTGTATATTCTGTAGCTTCTATATTATCAAAACCTATTATTCCAACATCTTCAGGCATTTTTATCCCCTCATTAGCCATAAGCTTATAAGCATTAACAGCAAGCCTATCAATCTCAAACTGGATTGAGTCAAATTGTGGATTTTCTTTCAAAAATTCAACAAGATTTTTAATATCCTTATCTGGATCAACTATCTTGTATTCAACAAACTCAGCATCATCATAATATTTGTAAAGTGCCTCTACAAAACCAGATTTTTTGGCAATGTAGGACCTTGATAAGTATCCCATATCTCGAGAAACATATAGAGGCTTTTTGTAAGAATTTTCCTTAAGGAGTCTTACAGCCTGGTCCATAGCCTCAATTTCATCTATATAAACATTGACAATTTTCTCATTCTCATCACTAGTCTTTACATTCAAAAGAGCCATAGGAATTATTACAGACATATTCTTAAGTTTTTCGTAGAATTTCTTCTCTTCATAAGTCGAACCGACAGCTATAATAGCATCAACCTTGCTTTCTACCAGCACATCTAGGTAGGATAATTTCTTCTCGTAATTATTGGTCGTCACACAAAGAAGAGTTGTATACCCCAACTTATCAAGCCTGTGCTCTAATTCAAAGGCGGACTGACTTTCATAATATCCCCTAATATCAGGTACCATTATCCCAATCATTTGGGTAGAGTTTTTGGCAAGGCTTCTTGCCACCCTATTTGGCTTATAGCCTGACTCCTCAATGATTTCCTCTATAATTTTTCTAGCCTTATCGCTTACGTTTTTTGATTTATTAATAACCCTAGAAACTGTCGCAGTTGAATAACCCGACTTTTCCGCTATATCATAAATATCCATACTTACTCCGTCTAAAATATACTCGCTATTTATATTATATCACAGAAAACGTTTGGTAAGGAATAATTTGGCTTTAGTTTAGATTTTAACAAAATCTTACACAATGTTCATTATTCACAACTAATGCTTATCACTTGTAATCGCCCACTTATCATGGGCTGTGAATACTAATTTTTGGGTCTTATTGTAGATAATTATTCCGTAGGCCCTATATTCATCATCGTGGCCATGGTCATGTAGGTGGTCATGGTTGTCGTTTTCGTCAATATTTTCATCATGGTGGTCTTCTTCGTCATGATCGTGGATTTGTATTTCTTTCTCGCTGTATTGGTTGTTTTCTAAAAGATAATCGTCAAGAGCTGAGTCTTTAAGGTAGAGGATATATTCATCGTCCTTATTAAGTCCTCCCACAAAGTCTACCCAAGATTGGTATTTGATTTCTTCATCAGGGCCTGTTTGATTATTTATTGTAAAATCTTCTAATCTTAACTTATAAACTCCCTCGTCTATTTGATTTTCTATAGCAAATTTTCCCGAGTATATTGACTTATGGATTTCTGACCTATTGTAGGTCTTCGCACTTTCTTCTTTAAGTCCAAAATCTTTACCATCTATTTCAGAGTTTGACAGAAAATCTCCATCAAATTCTCCATTATCATAAAAATTAATCGAAGAATAAACCTCGCGATTAGAAAAAGAATCCTTTAAATTTTGACCATCCAAAACTCCATAAATTTGTTCAGTTTCAGACTTTACTTCTTGCACTTCCTCTTTTGTATTTTCCTCAATCTTGCCTTCCTTGCCGCAAGCAGCTAAGAATAAGCATAGGATCATTATAAATAATTTCTTCATATATTTTCCTTTGTATAAATCTTTATTTTTTATATTTGTTCTAATATTATATCAGTTTTTTCTTAAAAACAAAAAGACCCAGAATGCTTTCTGGGACTTTAGAGGGTACTTAAAAATTATTTATTTTTCTTAGATCCTATTATATTAAATACTATTAGGGCTAAGATTGTGAAAACTGTTAGCATTGTAGCAAGTGCTGCGGCTACTCCGTAATTTCCTCTTACAACTTCTGTATAGATTGAAACTGTCATAGTTCTTGTCTTTAAGTTTGTAAGGATTATTGAGGAAGATAGCTCTGATATCAAAGTTACGTAGGATAAGATTGATCCTGCAACTACTCCACGCATCATTAGTGGGAGAGTAATTTGGGCAAATGTTTTAAATTTGCTAGCTCCTAATGAATAAGATGCTTCATCTAATGATATTGGTAGCGACTGGAGGGTTGATGTCGCTGACCTTAGGGTATAAGGAAGCCTTCTTATAACAAAAGATACTATCACTATCCACATCGAACCACCTAATACTAGGAAGTTTGATCCCATAACTCCATTACCAAAACCTGTTAGCAGGGCTATACCTATAACAACTCCTGGAAGTATGAATGGTACCATGGTAAATACGTCTATGGCTGCTGCAAGCTTACCTTTTATCCTAACTACTATATAAGCTATTAACACTGATAAGATTATGATAATAACAAGGGCAAGTAGTGGTAGGAGGAGGGTATTTCTAATAGAAGTTCCCATCCTAGCAAAGGCTGTGTGATAGGATTGTAGTGAATATCCTGGTACAAATATCTTGCCTGATGTATTTTTAAAGGATGTTAGGATAAGGTAGGCTTGAGGTAAAATTGATAGACCTACGATTATATAGACGAATAGGTGAATTAATACACCTTTAGCCCCCTTTAATTTTGTCTTTTGAACTGGATTTAGAAAGTTTGAAGAATAGGCATTCTTCTCTGATATCTTCTTTTGTATAAGAAATATTACGCTTGTAACTACTATGGCTATGATAGCTATAGCAGATGCAAATCCTTGGTTTTGTCCTACTTCTCCAACAAACTCATTGTAGATTAAAACTGGGAAGGTCCTATAACCCTCTCCTATAAGCATTGGTGTACCAAAGTCTGACATACATCTCATAAATACTAGAAGTCCACCAGCTAAAAGAGACGGTGTTACAAGAGGTAGGATTACTTTTCTAAATCTCTTAAAACCAACTACTCCCAAGTTTTCACTTGCTTCCATTAGGGATGCATCTAGATTTTCAAAAGCTGCTTTTGCATATAAAAATACTAGTGAATAAAGCTGGAAGGTAAATACCAATAAAATTCCAGCAAAACCATAGATATCTGGGATATTTATTCCAATTCCTGCAAAAAAGTTTGTTATAATACCATTTCTACCAAGCAATAAGATCCATGAATAAGCTCCGATAAAAGGTGCTGACATTGAGGCTAGTATTATAATTATCTCCAAAACCTTGGCTCCCTTTATCTTATAAAAACTCATAAAATAAGCAATTGGTGTTGCAAGTAGTATGGTTGTCAATGTAGCTATTATTGACAATTTTAAACTGTTTATAATGGTTTGAAAATAATATTTGTTTGAGAAAAACTCTGAAAAGTTTGCAAGGCTTAGGCTTCCTTCTTTGTCATAAAAAGATTGGATTAATAGTCTTGCTATAGGGTAGATTAAAAATATGAAGACTCCAGCTAGGATGGCTAGGGTTATTATCTTCCAAAATCCAAATTTATTAGC
This sequence comes from Anaerococcus sp., assembly GCA_043426375.1. GTDB lineage: Bacteria > Bacillota > Clostridia > Tissierellales > Peptoniphilaceae > Anaerococcus. Next base: position 5,786 of record JBHWRC010000089.1, on the reverse strand, counting down.
TTTCGTGTTCATTGAGATTCACATCTCCTTTTTCATTAAATACATTTATCTTTTCTAGGTTAACCCTTAGCTTAGAAGCTGTATTTACCCTACTTATTTCTTCAAACCTTGATTCTTCCATTATATTAAGTGGTGTCTTATCTTTAAGTTCTACATTGTAATGCATAGTAGATCCTAAAAATACTTCGTCATTAATTTTTACATCTATATCCCCATTTGGATCTAGCCTTAAATCTTCAGGTCTTATTGAAAGTTTAACTCTTTGGCTAGGTGCATTTCCCAAGTCATAAGCTAGGCTTTCTCCTGAATCTATAACAATTTCCTTAAGGTCTTTGTTGTAATTACCTTCGATTACGTTGTTTGTACCGATAAATGATGCTACAAACATATTGTTTGGCTTGTGGTAAATTTTTCTTGGCATGTCGCATTGTTCTATGACCCCATCTTTCATAACAGCTATCCTGTCAGATACTGCCATAGCTTCTTCTTGATCGTGGGTTACATAGACTGTGGTTATACCAATTTCTTTTTGTATTCTTCTAATTTCTTCTCTAAGGTCCACTCTTAATTTTGCATCTAAGTTGCTAAGTGGCTCATCCATAAGTAGAACGTCTGGTTCTATTACTATCGCACGGGCAAGGGCTACCCTTTGTTGTTGTCCACCAGATAGGTTTTGAGGTTTCCTGTCTGCATATTCTCTTATTTTCATTATATCGAGAATCTTTTCGACCCTCTCATCCATCTCTTCTTTTGGAACTTTTCTTTCCTTAAGGCCAAATTCTATATTGCCCCTAACTGTCATATTTGGGAAGACTGCATAGTTTTGGAATACCATTCCTATATTTCTTTTGGATGGATCCATATTATTAATTAGGGTATCATTGAAATAAAATTCGCCGCCTTCTATTGAGTTAAAGCCGGCTATCATCCTAAGTAGAGTTGTCTTTCCACATCCAGAAGGCCCAAGGAGGGTGAAAAATTCACCATCCTGGATTTCTAGATTGACAGATTTTATAACTGTCTTATCGCCATATTTTTTAACGGCGTCTTTGATTATTATCTTTGACATCTTAGTTTCCTGCTTCTACAAGTAGGTTTGTAAATCTTTCGATGATATTTTCTCTGTTTTCATTTACATAGTCATAATCTTCTTGTAGTTGTTTGATTTCTGTGATTGGTTTCATAAAGTCGCTTACTTCTGCGTCTTCTCTGATTGGTCTGTTTGTAGTTTGTGTGCCTAAAATATCTTGAGCTTCTTTTGAGTTTAAGAAGTCCATAAATAGCTTAGCATTATTTGGGTGTTCACAGTTTTTAATTATACCTGAACCAGCTGGTAAAAAGATAACTCCTTCTTCCATATAAACTATGTCGATATTGTCTGCACCATCTTTTATTAGTTGCATAACTGGGTCTTCATAAGAAATACCAACTGCCATTTCTCCGTCTACTACAGTTTTATAAACTGAAGATGAAGAAGATTGGATTTTACCATCGATGTTTTTGAATAATTGATCTACGTAATCCCAAGCTTCGTCTGATTCATAACCACCCATGGCTACTAGCATATTTGTTAGGTGAGAGAACGCTGATGATGAAGATGCTGGGTCACTTGTTGCAATTTTTCCCTTAAGTTCTGGATTTAGTAGGTCTTTATAACCCTTAATTTCCATACCTTCAGTGAGGTCTTTGTTTACTATAATTACGGAACCATCAAGTGTATAGCTTGTTTTGTAGCCTTCCTTGTTTTGGAATGCTTCTGGAAGTTCGCCATCATGACTTGATACGTATTCTTCGAATAGATCCTTATTTTCAGAATAAGTTGAAAATGATCCACCAAACATTACGTCTGCTACTGGAGCTGATGCTTCACCTCTTAATTTTGTGAAAAGTTCACCTGTACCAGCTTGCTCTAATTGAACTGTAATCCCTGTTTTTTCTTCAAAAGCAGGTATTATTGAGTTGATTAGACCTTCTGAGTTTGGTGAGTACACTATTAGGGTCTCATCATCGTCTTTTGTCATTTCTTCAGCAGATTCTTCTACCTTTGTCTCTGCTTTCTCTTCTTTGACATCGTTTTCTTTTTCGGCGTTATTACCACATCCTGTAGCAAGGATAAGGCCAAACACTGCCAAAATACTTAGTAATTTCTTTTTCATAATATCCTCCAAATGTTTTCTTTCTTATATTGTATCATTTTTTTAGACAAAAAAAGTACACTATTAGACCCAATAGGTGTACTTTTTTACAATCTTTTATATTTTATAAGTCTGAAGGCGACATACCTAAGTATTTTTTGAAAACTCTGGCAAAATATTTGGCAGAAGAATATCCACACATATAGGATATTTCAGTAATATTATAATCAGAATTTTCCAACAAATCAATAGCCTTATTAATCCTATACCTATTTAGGTATTCATTGAAGGTAATATGGACTTCTTTCTTGAATTTTTTATTAAGCATGGATTCTGAGTAGGCAAGTTTGCCAGTAAGATCTGATATAGCAATCTTTTCCTGGTAATTATTTTTGATATAAGCAAGCATTTCTAGAACTGTAGTATCTTTTATAGCTCCACTTGTAGAAATATCCACCGCTTTAGACATGCCTGTTTTTTGAGACATTATATTTCTTTTCTTATAGATAATCTCTCTCGCATTAAGCAATGCCTCTTCTAGGTTATCTATGCTAATAGGCTTTAAGAGATAATCAGTAACCCCATATTTGAGGGCCTTTTGGGCATATGAAAAGTAATCATAGCCTGAGATTATTATAGCTATATAATCATAGTCTATGGTTTCGTGGATCATAGAAAGCCCATCTTTTTCTGGCATGTTTATATCAGCAAGAACTATATCTGGCTTATATTTCTCTATAAGCTCTACTCCTTCAATTCCATTTGCCCCATCTGCCACAACAACCATACCCAAAGAATCATAGTCCACAAAATGGAGGAGTTTTTTTCTTATTAATTTTTCATCTTCAACTATCACTACTTTTATCACTTATAAACCAATCCTTATTTCAATAACTACACCACAATCAACAGGCACGAAGGCAAGACTTACCTTGTCTTTGTATAACAACCTTAGCCTATTGTAGGTATTAATTAGCCCATGGTGCTTCATAGATATATAATCTTTTTGAGATTCAATTTCTAGATAATGATTTAATTTATTTATCTCAGCCTGAGAAAGCTCCCTACCATTATCCCTAACCCTAATTAGAAGATTTTTATCATTGTGTTTTATATCTATTTTTAGATCAAGTTTGGATCTTGATTTCCTCGCATATTTTAAACTGTTTTCTAAAATAGGTTGCAAGAAGAGCTTAGGAACTAAAACTTCCCCACTTTCATCATCCATATCAATCTCATAGGTGAAATTTTCTTCTGATTTAATCTTTTCAATATCCAAAAATTTATAAATATATAATATGTCTTCATCAAACCTTAGAAAGGACATATCATTTATACTATATCTTAATATTTCATTTAGGTCTTGAATTATCCTATCAGATATTTTTGGATCAATATACATGGTAATCGAAATTAGCTCCAAGGTATTGTATAGAAAATGAGGATTAAATTGAGATTCAAGCATCTTAAACTCATTGTATTTGTTGATATACTTAAGTCTTACGTTCTTATCAAGGAGAATTTTTTTAGAATCTATAAGGTTGTTTACATTTTTGACTATGGAATTTATCTCATCATCAGTTTTTATATTTAATTTCTCAAGCTTACCTTCAGCAACCATGTCTATTTGATTATTTAGCTCGTCTATAACTGAAGTGGCCTCTTCTATAAAACCTCTAATAGATATTAGCAAAATAAGAAGGACAGTTATGCCAGCAAGGCTTAATAAAGTAAATATCAATATAAATTCGTCATTTGAAATAGTCCTGGCTACTAGGGTATGGATTTCGTAGTCCTCGTAAGTTTTTTTCTTTTCGATATAAGATCCCTTATCAAGATAGTCTGGCCTTAATTTATTTAGCCTATCTAGATTGTATCGAACCAAGCTAGAATCATTGAAAATTACCTTTCCAAACTTATCTTTTATATAAAAATCTCTGGCTCTAAGACCAATTTTTCTTGTTATATTTTCAGCTGGTACATAAATAACAGCTGTTCCCGACTTATAAGTTTTCCTTAGGATATAGGTTATCTGATCGGCTTTCTTGATAGTTGTCTTTAAAATATTACCCTTATTATTTTCTAGGTAATCCTGATAGGGCTTAAAGGCTCTGTAGTCTTTTTTCTTCTTAGAAAGAGAAAAATCTTTTCCATTATCTGGGTAAAAATCTATTTGAAAACTTACACCAAGTTCGTTAGAAAGGCCATAATATCTATTAACCAAGTCCTTAGTAACTTTCTCATTCGAAAGAGCGTTTTCTATTTCCTTTTCTTCATCTATGAGAAATTTATTTAAAGCCTTATCTACCATAGAAAATTCATCGTAGACTATATCCAGATTCTTATTTGCCCTATTTATATCTACAGCATAGTATAGGTAACCATAAAGGGCTGATAGAATAATGAATACTAAGACTAAAAATAACAAAACCTTCTTAAAGATTCCCTTATAGATTTTTTTACTATATAGCATTCTCTACACCACAAAACCTAAAATCAAATACACAGCCCCGCTTGCTACCATTACTTTTATTGGGTCGTAGTCCTTTTTTTGCATTATTATAAAAGCTGCTATGAATATTCCCAACATTTTAAAGTCGAGATTTGCTATTGATGCTTTTTCTACATCAAAAAGTGCAGTTTTAAGTATATCTAAACCTGCAATTAAGATCATGACTACTATGGCAGGTCTTAAAAATTTTAGGATGTCTGTCATTAGGTCAAGATCTTTGTATTTTTTGTAAAAATATGATAGGGAGCCAACTATTATTGCCGATGGTAAAATGCAACCTATCGTTGCTGCAAGGCTTCCTGGAAAACCCGCTAACCTTTGTCCTACGAAAGTGGCTGAGTTTAGGGCTATTGGTCCTGGAGTCATTTGGCTGATTGTTATTAGGTCGTTAAATTCTCCCACAGCAAGCCAACCGTTTTCTACAACTACTTCTTGTTGGATTAGGGCAAGGGCTGCATAGCCTCCTCCAAAGGAGAATAATCCTATCTTAAAAAAACTTATAAATAATTTAATTAGCATGTTTTCTCCTTTTTGCAAATGAATTTATTAGACCTAGAAATATAAGGCCTCCGATTATATAGACTATGTTTACTTTTAGAAAATATCCAAGAACAAAAGCTACAACCATTATCACTGGTACAAATTTCGACTTATCTTTGAGTAAATCTTTACCCATATCGAAACTCACCTTAAAAATTAGGGCTGCTATAGCTGCCTGCATGCCTTTTAAAAAGCTTGCTATATAGTGGTTTACTATAAAAGCTTCATAAAACATCGATATGATTGAAATTATTACAAGGGGCGGGATGGCTGTACCCAAAATTGCAACAAACATGCCAGGAAGGCCAGCGGTTTCGAAGCCCACAACAATCGCCGCATTAATTGCCACAGCTCCCGGTGCTGACTGGGCAATTGCCGTCATATCAAGCATTTGATCCTTATCTATCCATTTTAATTTATCTACAAAAGTATCTTTCATCAAAGTCAATATCACGTAGCCTCCGCCAAAGGTAAAGGCTGAGAGATAGAGGGTTGATTTAAAGATTTGCCACAATTTATTTTTCTTTTCCATTTCTCCTACTTTCTACCTATATCTTACTATTTTTTGGGGTATAAGTAAGGTGAGGTGGATATGAAAT
>JBHWRC010000088.1:0-10853 GCA_043426375.1 Anaerococcus sp. | reverse complement strand
ACTGTTGAGATACTCTCTTTGATGATAGGTCAGTATCTTCTGTATCTATGAAATAATCAGCGATTACCTTTTCTACTTCAGTTAATTCTTCGTATTTTGATTCAATTAGTGGCAGAATTGATTCATAATTTTCATTCATTGATATTTTCTTTATATAGGGCGTAGGCCCCATATAGACCTGATTTATTACCTAGCTTGGTAGCTTTTATCTTTGTCGATTCAAAGATATTTGCTGGCACATAGGTCTTGGTTTTTTCTATTATAGGGTCTATAAATTTCTCTTTTTGCTCACTTATGCCGCCACCAATTAAGATCACTTCAGGATTTGCTATTAGCATTATATTTGAAATTCCACGTGCTAGGATATCTGTCATTTCCTCTACTAATTTTTTGGCATCCTCGTCACCTTTGTCTATAGCATCGAATATTTTTTTGCCATTGTCTAAATTTTTATCAGGATATGATTTTAAAGATTTTTCCACTAGGGCACTTGTAGACGCTAGGGCTTCAAACTTGTCTGTTTCGAATGGCATGTAGCCGATTTCTCCAGCATGGCCGCTTGCTCCCCTGTGGATTTTCCCATCAATAATGAGGCATCCGCCTATACCTGTACCAACTGTCAGTACAAAAGCAGATTCGCTGCCTATTCCCGCTCCGTAGTAAAGTTCACCCATAGCTGCTGATTTGACATCATTTTCTACTACAGCTGGGATACCTAACTCATCTTTGATTTCTTTTTTCCAATCAAAACCTTTATAGTTTTTGAAAGTAGGACCATGGCCTACTATTATTCCTGTCCTGTAATCTACCATGCCAGCTGTTGAAATTGCAACACCTTCTATGTCGTAATCATTTTTTAGATTTTCTACTAAATCAAACAAGTCATTTTTTATGTCAGGTGCATTTGCGCCTGCTTTTGAAGGGAAGTTAGGAAGGTCTTTTTCAAAATCTTCCCCCTTAAGCATCGCCTTAACTTCAGTACCACCAATGTCTAAACAAAGTACAGCCATTAGAATTTCTCTCTTAATAAGTCGATTACATGGATATTTTCCATATTGTGATCATTTGCAATATCTATGAGGCCTTTGGCAAGTTTCTTTTGGTCTTCGTCGTAGAAGTTTATAAATGGCTTTCTTGCGTACCCTGCATTGATCCCAGCTTCCCTAAGGACAGCCTTTATTCCTGCAACCATATTGCCACCTTCAACTAGGTAGGAGATTATCCTTACAGCATTTTTTTGTAGGTCATAAGCCTTTCCTACTTCGTTATTTTTTATCGCTTCATCGATTTGTACAAAGAGATCTGGAATTAGGTTGTAGAAAGATCCAACAATGCCATCTACTCCCACAAGGAGGTTGGAGCTTGCTAGTTCATCTGCCCCACCATAAACCATAAAGTCTTCTCCTACAGCTTCTTTGATAAGTGGGATTTGGTAAATGTCTGTGTTTGTGTATTTTACACCCTTGATATTTTCTATTTGAGATAAATCTTTTATCATATCAGCACTCATCATGCCTGCTAGTGGAACATTGTAGATAATCATTGGTATATCAACAGCTTCAGCTATATCTTTGTAGTAGTTAAATATTTGCTTGCTGTTAAAGTGCCAATAAAATGGTGGTACTGAAGAAATAGCAGTAGCCCCTGCTTCTTTGGCTTGTTTTGCAAGTTCTATAGTCCTTTTTGTACCTATATTACCTACATGGACTACTACCGGAACCTTATCTCTTGCTACTTCCATAACTGCCTTTACAGTTTCCATTCTTTCCTCAGATTTCATTAGGAAACCTTCGCCTGTAGATCCTGTTAAGTAGAGTCCGTGGATGCCAAAACCTAGGAGGAATTCTGTAAATTCCTTGGTTGCTTCTATGTCTAGGTTTTCGTTGATATCAAATATTGAAAGGGATGCAGGTATTACTCCCTTAAAGTCTTTTATAGTAAATTTATTCATTTTTGTCCTCTTTTTTTATCTTATTTATAAATACCATTTTTTCGTCTTCGTAATCATTTATTCTTTCAAATTCAAATTTTGGATAGTAGATAAGCTTAGAGTTCTTGATATTATCTGCCACTCTTTTTGTCATCTCCTTATCCTCTAAATAATCAAGTCCACATGATGCCATAAGGACATGAGCTTTTAGTTCTTTTGCTTTTCTTATAGACTCATCATCAAAGATCATCCCCTGAAGGATAAGGGCCTTTGCGTCTAATTTTATAGCAAGGTCTATTGCAAAATCACAAATTTCCCTTTGAGCAAGTATGAATATTCTCTCATACTTATCTTTGTACTCATTTATAAGATATTCAATATTTTCTAAATCCTTATCATTATTTCTAAAATCATAGGATAAAGAATCAAGATTTAAAACTGAAAATCTCCTTAGATAGTGGATTCCTACTGTCATTGTTTGGTTGAGATAAAGGATTAGATCCTTGTTGCCATTATTTATATATTTGTAGGAAAAGTCAAAGCCATCTTTATTTATATTCTTTTCTATATTGTTATTTACGATTTTATCACCAGTGAAGAATTCTATCGCCTTATCTTCCATAGGACAAATTCTCTCGTGGCCAAAACCTTTAAACTCATATAATTTTTTCTTCGATTTAATTTCATTGTATACAGCAAACTGTACTTCAGGAGGGATTACTTCATCTGCTAGGCTTATTCCATATATTATTTCAGCATCAATTTTTGAAGCAAAGTTTGCTGCATCAATGTAGTCTAATTTTCTAAACGTCTCATCCATTCTCTTGCCTTGAGGATCATACCATCTGGAAAAATACCTCAAACCTTCATAGGCAGTATCATCATAGTCAAGCTCGAAAACTTTTCTAAAATCTGTCAAAAATGGATAGAGAAGATACACTTTTTTGATGTTTTCTTGAAGGGCTGCTGTCACAATCGAAATCCCAGCTCCTTGTGAAGAACCAGCTAGGAAAATCTTATCTTTGTCAATATCATCGAGATTTTTTGCCACATTTACAGCAAGATAGGCATCCTTATATATATTGATATAAAATAAGTCTTCTTTTTCTCCATTGAGGCCGTCTATAAGATGGCCTGATACGGTTGGTCCCATATTAATTCTATTTTGCTCCATCTGAAAGCTAGGACCGCCCTGTCCCCTGCAATCCATGGCAAGTACTGCAATGCCCTTATCAAGAAAGGCAGAATACTCAAAAAACGAACGAGTCGCACCAGGATAACCATGAAATATCACAACTAAGGGAGTTTTGCTATTTGCTTTTGGCCTTAAATACTTGCAGTGGATCCTACTTTTATCAAAACTTTCAAAATACAAATCGTAATAGTCTGCTCTTTCAAATTCCGTCTCAAAGGCTTTTTCAATCCTTATTTCAGGATTTAAATCTTTTATAGGTTGGATTTGAGCTATCCAAAATTCATCAAAATCATCTGGTCTGTGACTTTCAAGTTTGCTATAGGTCATATCTTCTACAGAAGAAAAATGTTTTTTATTCATTGGTTTTTTCACTATATAAGTGACAAGCAACCTCATGGTCTTCGTCTATTAATACTCTTTGTGGTACTTCTGTTTTACAAATTTCCATACATTTCCTACACCTATTATGGAATGGACAACCTGCCGGTTTATTGATAGGGCTTGGCACATCGCCTTTAAGGACAATCCTTTTAGAATCTGCACCTACTATTGGAATTGGTACGGCTGATAAAAGAGCCTGGGTGTATGGATGGGCTGGGTTTTTGTTTAATTTTTCACTTGTAGATATTTCCATTATATTTCCAAGATACATCACTACAATCCTATCTGAAATATATTCTACAACCGATAGGTCGTGGGCTATAAATACATAGGTTAGGTCAAGTTCATTTTGGATTCCCTGAAGTAGGTTTATAACCTGGGCCTGGATTGATACGTCAAGGGCGGATACCGGCTCATCTAGGATTACTACTTCTGGAGATACACAAAGGGCCCTTGCTATACAAAGTCTTTGCCTTTGACCTCCAGAAAATTCATGAGGATACCTATACATATAATCAGGCCTTAGGTTCACCCTTTTGAGCCTGTCTTCTATTATCATATCTATGTCTTCTTTTTGGGTTATTCCATGGGCTACAAGTGGTGCCTTAAAGGAATCATAGATTTTTTTCATTGGGTTTAGGGCTGAATATGGGTCTTGGAAAACCATTTGCACTTCTTTCCTAAAGTCAAATAGTTCATCCTTATTAAATTTCCTTACATCTGTCATCTTGCCGTGAAGGTTATATAAAACCTCTCCACCTGTTGGGTTTTCAAGTCTCATGATGGACTTGCCAAGGGTTGTTTTGCCGCAGCCAGATTCACCAACTATACCCACAGTTTCTCCTCGTCTTACCTTAAAGGATACACCGTCAACAGCCTTTACAGCTCCGGTTTGCTTTTTTATAAATGTCCCTTCATAGATAGGAAAGTGGGTTTCTAGGTTTTTTATATCAAATACCAACTCGTCTTTAATCTGATTTCTAACTAGTAGGTCATCATTTTTTCCTAATTTCAAATCAATTGTGTTCATCTATGACCTCCTTTTCTCCTTCTAAAAGTAGGCATCTTGCAGTGTGTGTACCTTCTACCCTATATAGAGGAATGTCTCTGTTTAGGCATTCTTCACTTGCAAAGGCACACCTGTTTGCAAATTCGCATCCCTTTACATAATTTGCAGGGTCCGGGGTTTCTCCTGGTATGGTTGATAATTTCTTATCCCTATCCATTCCTGGTACTGGCACAGATTTAAGAAGTAGTTTGGTGTATGGGTGGGTTGGACTGTTAAATACATCTGCTACATCTCCGTACTCTATAACCCTGCCCATGTACATTACTGCAACTTGGTCAGCTACTTCTGCTACAAGACCCATATTATGGGTAATAAGGATTACTGATTTGCCTTCCTTATCTCTTAAGTCTTTCATAAGGTCCATGATTTGGGCCTGGATAGTCACGTCTAGGGCTGTGGTTGGCTCATCAGCTATAAGTAGGTTTGGGTTATTTACCATAGCAATTGCAATCATGGCTCTTTGTTTCATACCACCAGAAAATTGGTGAGGGTAATTGTCAAATCTGCTTTCAGGCTCTGGAATTCCAAGCTTTCTTAGCATTTCTATTCCAATTTCTCTGGCCTCTTTTTTGGAAATCTTCCTATGTTCTAGGATGTTTTCCATTATCTGATCGCCTACAGTATAGACTGGGTTAAGAGACTGCATTGGATCTTGAAAGATCATCCCGATTTCCTTACCCCTTATAGTCCTCATTTTTTTGCCATAAGCCTTTTCTTTTAGGATGTCAATTGTAGTCCCGTCTTCCTTATAAAACTCTGATGTCCCTGATGTAATATTAGCTGTCTTTGGCAGAAGTTTTACCATAGAATTTACTGTTACAGATTTACCACAACCAGATTCTCCAACTATTGATAAAATCTGTCCCTTCTTTGCATCAAGACTTACGTTTTTGACTATTTTAATGTATTTTTTGCCTACCTTAAATTCAGTGGATAGGTCTCTTAATTTGATTATATTTTCCATATTTCACCTAATTTCTTGGGTCTAGGGCATCTCTTAGGCCGTCACCTAAAAAGTTGATACTCATTACGAATAAGGATATAAAAAGTCCTGGTATAATCCATTGCCACTTATACATTTGTATAACTGTGATAGATTTTGCCGCATTTATGATTGTTCCCCAAGTTGGTACATTGGTTGGTACGCCCAGCCCTAAGAAGGAAAGTCCTGTTTCTTGGAGGATAAAGTAGGCGATATTTATTGTTGTAGCAACAATTATTGGGCTTAGGGTATTTGGTAAAATATCCCTAAACATTATCACAAAATCTGATATACCAAAGGCCTTATTTACTGCTACATAGGTTTCTTCTCTCAGTCTTAAAACCTCATTTCTAACTATTCTAAATACTGTCATCCAGCCTATCAAAGTGAAAACCAAAATCATATTTGATACTGATGGGCCAAGGATTGTTACAAGGACCATTACCAGGATAATCATAGGAAATGATTGGAGAATTTCTGAAATCCTAATTAAGATTACATCAATTTTTCCTCCAAAATATCCTGCTATAAGACCAAAGATTGTCCCTATAATAGATGTGGTTAGGGCTGATGTGATACCTATTAGGATTGAAATTCTGCCACCGTAGAGTAATCTCGAGTATAAATCACGGCCTGTAGAGTCTGTACCAAAGATATGGTCTCCTCCTGGTGCCTGATTTAATTTTGACATGTCTATCTTATTTGGGTCAAAACTTGCAAGTAGTGGGGCAAACACTGCCGATAATATCATTAGTAAAACTATGACAAGACCAACTATTGCAAGCTTATTAGATAAGAATTTTTGAAGTGATCTTTTTGCTAGTGATGATTTGTTTTGCTTTTTAATTTCTGTCATAATCCACCTACAATCTAATTCTTGGGTCAAGAATTGCACTTAATACGTCAACCATGAAGGATATCACAAGCATGACTGCTGCAATAAGTAGGGTTGTAACCATGATTATTGGATAGTCACCGCTTGTCACAGCCCCCATCAGGGTTGACCCTATACCTGGCCAGTTAAATACTGATTCTATAACTACAGAACCACCGATTAGCCCCGGGATCCTTAGCATTATTGTCACAAGGATTGGTCCCATGGAGTTTCTAAAGGCGTGCTTTAGATATACTTTCCACTCAGGGATTCCCTTGCTTCTAGCAGTTTTTATATACTCCTGGTTCATAACCCCGAGCATGGAGTTTCTAGTATATCTTAGGACTGTTGCAATCATTGCTATTGAAAGAGCTAGGGCTGGTAAAACTAAGTTTTTGGCCTTATCCCAAAAAGTTGTCATACCGTAGACATTTCTACCACCTACAGGAAACCATCCTAAAGATAGGGCAAAAATTGATATCAAAACTATACCAAATAAAAATTCTGGAATTGATTGGCCAACTACACCTATAACCCTTGCTATATAATCTATTGGTCCATTTTGGTTGACTGCTGATAGGATTCCTAGAACTATTCCAAGTATTGATGAAATAATAAGAGATGCTAGGGCAAGCTCTATTGTAGCTGGTAATTTTTGGGCAAGTATATCTTTTATAGGTTGGCCATTTATAATTGAATAACCAAAATCACCCTTAACTATCTGACTTATCCACCTGCCGTATTGGATAAATATTGGATCGTCTAGGCCGTATCTTGATCTAAGTTCTGCTATAATAGCCGGATCTCTTGCTGTGCCTGGTGGCAAGAGGTAGTTTATAGGATCTATTGGCATAGCCTTTAGGGCAACAAATATTAGAAAAGAAATTACTACAAGCATTGGTATCATTTGGAGTAATTTCTTTAGTATGTATTTAAATATATTGCCATTGCTTTTCATACATTGTCTCCTTTTATTAGAATTTCATATCTTTGCAAAATTTTAGGGGCAACAGTTGTCGCCCCTATAATTGAATAACTATTTAAGCTCCCAATTTTCAAATCCGATGTCTGCTGCAAACCATGGATTTGTAAACTCAGCTCCATTAGTATTTACATTGTCTGTATTTACTAGTATTTCGTTTTTAAGCATGAAGATTACTTCTTTTGATAAATCTTCTGATTCGATTTTTTGAAGTTCTTTTAGGATTTCTGCTCTCTTATCCTTATCTGTTTCTTGAAGTAGGTCAACGTATAAGCCTTCGTATTTTTTACCAACTTCTTCGCCAAATACTTTTACAAGGTTGTTATTTGCTGGAACATATTCTCCATACCATTCTTCATAACCAAAGGCTGAAAGGCCCTTAAGTGCTATGTCATAGTTTCTAAGTTCCATAAGCTCTTGGGTAGCATCCCCAGCAAATTTTTGTACGTTTACTGGAATACCAACATCTTGTAGGTTTTGAGCTATAGAGTTATATAGGTCTACTGATGATTGGTCAGCCATGTAATATCTAAATTCTAATGGCTGATCAGCTGTATAACCAATTTCTTCTAATAGTTCTTTTGCTTTTTCTGGATTATAAGCATATTTTTCTGCTTCTTCGTTTTTGTTATCAGCGTCTTTAGCTGGTACACCAAATGTTGAAACTTCAGATAGTCCTGGGAATAGGCTGTTTGTTAGGTTTTCCCTATCTATAGCATAGTAGATTGCTTGTCTAAACTTAGGATTTTTGATCCATTCGCTAGCAGGTCTTTGGTCATTACCTGTTTGGTTAAATACTAGGTAGTAGTAGAATAGTGTATCTACAGTTTGTCCTTCCCAGTTTTCTTTTTCAGAAACTGCTTGGATTTCTGTAGGTACTTTTGAATTAAATACGTCTGCTTGATCACCTAAAACTGCGTTTAGTTTTGCATCAGATGGCACGATATTTACTACTACGGAGTTGATTTTTGGTGCTTGACCTTCGTAATTTTCGTTTGTCTCGAGTGCTAGGTAAGAGTCTGTTACAACTTCTTTAACCTTGTACATGCCGTTTGTGATTGGGTTTTTCCAGAAGTCAGCTGTGTGGTATTCTGTCATATCCACGCCTTCAAATCCTGCTTTTGGAAGTATTGCAAATTGAGATAGGATTGGAATCATGTTACCAACAGACTTATCCATTTCCATTGTTAGCTTGTTGCCATCAGCCATAAGTCCTGCTACTTCTTCTGCTTTCCCTTCTTTATAATCTTCTGCACCCTTGATTGATGAGAATGCTGATTTATAAATTGAGTTTACCTTAGCACCTTTTAGAGCGCCTTCGATAGAGAATTTAACATCTTCTGCTGTTAGCTCTGATCCGTCTGACCATTTTAGACCGTCTTTGATAATAAATTCGTAGCTCATACCATCGTCAGCCATGGTGTAACTTTCTAGTAAGTCTTCCTTAAATTCACTTAGTTCTGGATTTGCCTTAAAAAGTGATCTAAAAGTTATAACCTTGTAGATATCTCCCCTATTCCACCAAGGTGTATCGAAGTTTGTACCTTCACCTTGTTTGTCAAAAAGCATCCTAAGTGATTTTTCGCCTGAATCGTTTGTAGCAGTTTCTTCTACTTTTGTTTCTTCCTTAGTTTCTGCTCCGCCGTTTTCTTCAGGTGCCTTAGCTCCGCCACCACATGCAGTTAGTAGCATGATAGCTGATAAAGCTAAACCTAAAATATAATTCTTTTTCATTTTTCCTCCTAAAATAGTAAAATTTTTTCTGGTTAATTTAGATTTATAATCCGAACCAGCCTTATAAATCTCATAAAAACATTTTCCTACTAAGTCTATTATAAACTATCTTAAAACTGATTTCAAATTATTTTTATTTTTTGAAAGTACTTTTAATAGTTCTAGGCCATGACCCATTCAAAGTCAAATTCTGTATACTTGAGAAACTCCTTCTCTTCGCCATTATCATCTTGTCTTTCTTCATAGAGAAGTCCAAAAACTCCCTCATCAGAAATTACTTCCAGGCATGAATAAGTGAAGTTTGTGTCTGTAATTTGCTTCTCCTTAATTGTCTTTAGCTTACCATCTGCTCCCACTTCTATAATCCTAATAAAACCGTTATTCCTACCAGGTCCCTTAGGATTTGAAACTAGGATATATTCCTTATTATCCTTTTCAAACTTACAGACAGACACCATGCAAAAAGCCTCAGAATCAAAGTCTGTGTCTATAAGAGATTTCTCAAAACTTTCCCCATTGTCATAGGAATAAGAATACAAAATCCTATCAGAAGTCGTCCTTGAAAATAAGATCAATGTCCCGTTGTTAAGCCTTACCAGTTGGCTTTCGCTGGTGTTTGTAAGACTTTTCCCATCAAGGGCAGAGTAGAACTCTGAGTCGTTTACAGACTTAGACCTAATCCAAGTTTTGCCAAAATCATCCGAGAAAATTACTGCAGCATGCTCTCTTAGGTCATAGATGTCATCAGCATTATCTGTTGTAAAATAAATCGGCACTATAATCCTACCGGATGGAATTTGGATTCCCCTACCCGGGCAAACTCCCAAAAACGTCATCCTATCATCTCCAATATCCTTTGTAATATCAACTGGATTCGACCAGGTCCTTCCCCCATCTTCAGATTCTGTAAGCCAAAGGTAGGATGTTTGATGGACTTGGAGGGTAGATTTATCTGAATAAATATTTCCAATTAGGATATCTTTCTCATATATATCTCCTAGCCTATCAAAGGGATAGGTATCTTCCATGATAACGGTAAAGTCAGTCTCTTCATGATCCATCGTGTAAACCTTACTATCTTTTATGTAATATCTCTTATCTGTTTTTTCAAAGAGCAGCCTGTTTTGGCTAGTATAAAATAAAATAGGATATTTCTTACTACCTACTTCAACAAAGCCTGTTCCCTTCTTACTTGTGAGGTAATTACCATTTGATTTGAACTTATCAATCACCATATAAATTTTAGAATCTGATTCAAAATTTGCTGGAATTAAGCAGGTATCAATAGTATAGGATGGATTTTTCGACTTTACATCTGGAGCCTTAAAGGGTTTTATAATATCAGAAAACATGTTACTTTCCTTAATTTTTATCCTCATAGCTGGCTCAATCAGGCCTCCCCAGTCACTTTCTGTCTCAAGCCTCTGGTCTGCCGCCGCAATAAGATTTCCATTTGCAAGTCTAGCAAGACTTGGAATCCTATAATAAGGTGAACCCTCAAGGCCTGGGTAAAACAAATCTATTGGCGTGCTTTTATACATAAAACCTCCTTAGTTTTTATTTTTTAATTTGATATTTTCATTATAAGACTTGTGCAAACATTTTCAAACCTATTAGATTTTCTGAAAATACTTTTGCAATTTTTATTATTTTATACCAAAAATCTCCCTAATTTGGGAGATTTTTACAAATTATCCTTCATTAAT
>JBHWRC010000087.1:0-15115 GCA_043426375.1 Anaerococcus sp. | reverse complement strand
ATAGGAGAAAAACCAGCAGGTAAGGATGATGTATCAAGCTTCCAAGCCCTCATGGTTTCAACTGCGTCTCGTGTTGGGACGGGCAATATAGTGGGAGTGTCTAATGCAATTTGCCTAGGTGGACCGGGAGCAGTTTTTTGGATGTGGATTATTGCACTTATTGGTGGAGCTTCTGCCTTTATCGAGTCGACTTTGGCACAGATATTTAAGAAAAAGGCTGACGATGGGTCAAGCTACGGTGGACCTTCTTATTACATAGAAGAGGGACTAGGATCAAGAAAACTCGGTGTGGTCTTTGCCATTGCCCTTATTCTTACCTATGCGGTTGGTTTTAATATGCTGGCATCATTTAACCTCCAAGACTCATTCAAGGCTTATAGCTTCTATGAAGCTGGCAGGACTCCTTGGGTAATCGGATCTGTACTTGCTCTGGTTGCTGGATATTGTATCCTAGGTGGCGGCAAGAGAATTATTAAATACACTTCAATTATCGTGCCAATCATGGGTCTTATCTATGTATTTATGTCAATTTTTATGATAGGAATTAATTTTAAAAACATAGGACCAATGTTTAAGCTAATCCTAGATGATGCCTTTAACTTCAGGGCAATATTCGGTGGTGTGGCTGGTTCTGCAATGGTTGAAGGAATCAAAAGAGGTCTTTATTCTAACGAGGCTGGTATGGGTTCTGCCCCAAATGCTGCGGCAAGCGCTGTAGTAAGCCATCCTGTCAAACAAGGTCTTGTGCAAATGGTATCTGTATTTATAGATACGCTTGTAATTTGTACAGCTACAGCCTTTATGGCCCTTGTATCAGGAGTAGCTCCAAGTGAAGAACTTGCAGGTGCGGGCTTTGTCCAAGAAGCACTTTCAACAGTGATGGGACCTTTTGGTTATATATTCATAACAGTATGCCT
The DNA here is from genome assembly GCA_043426375.1 of Anaerococcus sp. Lineage (GTDB taxonomy): Bacteria > Bacillota > Clostridia > Tissierellales > Peptoniphilaceae > Anaerococcus. Next base: position 14,198 of record JBHWRC010000087.1, on the reverse strand, counting down.
AGCCTTATTCGCTTTTACAACACTTTTGGGAAATCTCTATTACTGTGAGTCATGCCTTGCCTACCTAAAAGGCGAAGCACTTTCTGATAGGTCAATGATAGGCTACAGACTTCTTGCAATCCTAATGATATTTGTAGGAGCAGGTATGGAAATGGAGTTTGTATGGAACCTAGCCGACCTACTTATGGGAATCATGGCCATAATAAATATCTTCTCGATATTTATCCTAGGTAAATACTCCTTAAGGGCACTTGCTGATTACAAAAAACAAAGAAAAGAAAACAAAGACCCAGTATTCTTAGCCGAAAACATTGATTTAGATACTAATTTAGTTGATTTTTGGAAATAGCAAATAAGATCGCTCACAGAAATTGTGGACGATTTTTCTGATTGCTCATAATTATTAGATGTTCACCCATTAACTTATCAAAATTTTAGTATGTGATATAATATTATTGAATTAAGTTGATAAAAGCTATAAATATGGATTAAAGGAGATTTATTTTGAAAGGCAACGAAGAGCTACTATATCAATATATGGAAGGGTCGTCCAAACGTTTTATAATACCGGTTTATCAGAGAAACTACGATTGGACTATTGAACAATGTAAGCAACTTTTTGATGATTTAGTAACCTTATCTAAAGACAATTTAAACAGGCATTTTTTTGGAAGTATTGTTTCATCAATGGCTGAAGGCGGGGGTATGCAGGAGTTTTTAATAATAGATGGTCAACAGAGATTGACTACTGTATCATTATTACTTTTAGCAATGTACAATATCCTTGATCAAAACATACTAGTAACAGAAGACGATACCTTAAAAACAAGGCTTTTTGATGAATATTTAGTTGATAAATATGCTAAAAAAGAAACAAGAATTAAGCTTAAACCTGTTAAAAATGATGCCGAGGCTTTTAATATCTTAATAGATAATCAGGAAGAAGCTGTTATGGGCTCTAATATTACGATAAATTATGAATATTTTTTCAAGAGAATCCAAAAAGAAGAGGTTAGCTTATCAGAATTATTTGACTCCTTTAGAAAGCTTGAAATTATTAATATTTTTTTAGGACCAGATGATAATCCTCAGTTAATATTTGAAAGTCTGAATTCCACAGGTTTAGACTTAAGCGAAGGTGACAAAATTAGAAACTTCATATTGATGGATGTATCTCCAAGAGACCTTCAAGAAGAATACTATGAAAAGTATTGGCACAAGATCGAAGAAGCTACAAATTATGATGTAACATTTTTTGTAAGGGATTATTTGAGTATAAAGTTACAGAGAATACCTGTTATTAAGAAAACTTATCAAGAATTTAAAAGTTACTATATCAATAGTCCTTATACTAAAGAAGAAATCCTAATAGATTTATTAGCTTACGCAAGAAGATATCAGCAACTAATCACAGGAAAAAGTAATATAAAAGCGATTGAGCCAGGCCTAACAAGATTATTATTTTATGAAGCCACTGTAACAAAACCATTTTTGATGGAAGTTTTGAGACTTTCTGAAGTCGATAATGATGGGAATAGGAAGCTTTCAGAGGAAAATGTAGTTGAAATTTTAGATATTGTTGAATCATATATTTTTAGGAGACAGATATGTGATATTCCAACAAATGCTTTGAATAAAATATTTGCAAGTCTTCACAATGATATAATTGAAATTGATGGAAGTCTAGATAATTATGTTGAAAAATTTAAATATATATTGAGCACGAAACAAGGTAAGGGAATATTTCCTAATGATTCTATGTTTTTGAACGCTCTATCAAACAAAGAGATATATTTAATGAGGGCAAAAAATAAACAGTATATTATGGAAAGGTATGAAAACTGGGGAACAAAAGAAATTAAAAACGTCTATGAATTAATAGCTAATGGCACTTATACAATAGAGCATATTATGCCTCAAACCTTATCAAAGAATTGGCAATATGAATTAGGGGATGATTGGCAAGATGTTCATGATGATTGGCTACACCGTCTAGCAAACTTAACCTTGACTGCTTACAATTCAAAATATCAAAATGCTGGATTTATTAAGAAAAGGGATGTTGAAAATGGTTATAGGGATTCAGGAATAAGGATGAATCAACGTATAGCAAATTATGATAAGTGGACTGTAGAAGAGCTAGAAGAACGTAATCAAGAAATGCTTGAGAAGGCTACAAAAATTTGGCCAATGGTAGAAACAAATTATAGGCCTGAGAATATTTTAGAAGATAAGGTATATTTAGATGATGATCTGAATTTATCGGGTAGAAAAATAGTTGGTTATGAGTTTCTTGGTGACTTTGTTAGTGTGAATACTTGGCTCGAAATGTATTTAAATATAATTGAATCTTTACTTGAAGAAAATCCAAAAATCTTGGTAAATGAAATTAATAGCAAAGAAAATACAATGAAATATTATATTGATAATCAACAGCTTAAGCAGTCTTATAAAAAAATTTATGAAGGTGTATTTGTAAATTTAAATACTAGTACCAACACTAAACTAGCAGGATTAAGAAAAATTTTAGCCTTATATAATATTGATGACAGTGAATTGATATTTTTATTAAATGAATGAGATTCTGAGTAATAAATTAAGAGCTTTATTATTGCTTGTTTGATCGATGAAGTAAAAGCAAAACCCCGCCAGGATTAATTTTCTAGGCAGGGTTTATTTTTTTATTTTTATATTATTGAGTAATATCCAACTCCATCTACAACTTCTTCTTTTATCCTACCTTGTATTACAAGGTGCTTTAGGTGGGCGGCAGCTTCTGCCACTGCGAACCATTTTTGGCTTGATGGGAAGTCTGTCCAGTCTTTGGCTTTGATGTCCCACTGCATTTGTTGGGTGATTTCTGTCGTATTAGCAGATCCTAGCTTTTCTATGATTTGAAGACAGTCGGCTAGCCTATCTTTGTGGTGGTTTTTTAGCTCATCAATTCGTGCGTTTACATCTTCTACTAGGAACCTATGGGAAGAGTAGAGGTGTTTTATATCTAGGTCTTTGATTTTTTCTAAGTTTTCTAGGTAGATTCCGAGGCTATCTCCAAATTCATCGCCCCAGTAGGTGATGTTTGGAGTTATTTTTCCTAGAATATGGTCGCCGCAAAAGAGGATTTTGTGGTCTTTTTCATAAAGGCCAAGCATACCTGGTGTGTGGCCGGCTTCATCTATTGCAACAAAATTATAGTCGCCAATACTAATTTTCCGGCCTGGCTTTATTTTTGTGGACGAGAATTTTTCTTTTGGCCTATTTTTATAGCCTGGGTGGTCTTCTATATCTAAGTTTTCTGGACCGAGTCCTTGGAAGTGGGCGTTTTTTATAATATTTTGCCATTGGAAGTCTTCTTTGTGGATGCCGTTTTCAACCATTTTCCCGTCTGTTTCTGATATATAAATATCTCCGATTCCCTTATCAGATAGCCACTTGGCAAGGCCTACGTGGTCTGAGTGGAGGTGGGTTAGGAAAAGTTTGGTCTTTAGTGGATTTAAGTCTAGTTTTTCAAATAATTCCTCCATGTTTGCCCTATTTTCAGGATTATTGAAGCCGGTGTCGATTATCATGGACGAGTCCTCTGCTTTTATGACAAATATGTTTATTGATTTTAGGGGATTTCCTGTGAGTGGAAAAATCGCCTGGTAAATATCTTTGTATACTTCTTTGATTTGCATTTTTTCTCCGTTCTAAAAATTCTTATAGGTATTAAACATATACCCAATATCTGTAAGGATTATTTTTAGAAAACCTATGTTTTTATACCATTTAGGGACAATTGTGATATAATAATATTATTATAAGTATAAATAGGATAACTATTTGGAAAGGATTTTAGCTAATGAAAAGATTTGGAAAAATTATTTTGTCCCTTGTTCTTATAGGGGCGATTGGATTTTCTGGCTTTATGCTTGGGACAAACTTAGATTTGGGCCAGGGTATGAAGGCCGATGATAAAGAACTAATTGGGGAGATGGAGTCGCTTAAGGGGCTTCTTGATAATAATTTCCTTTTTGATTATGAGGAGGAAGACCTTTATAACGGTGCCCTTAAGGGTATGTTTGCCAATCTTGGCGATCCTTATACTTCTTACTATCCAGCTGATGAGTTTACAAAACTTATGGAAAATCTTGATGGCAGGTATAAGGGAATAGGCGTGACTGTGTCTGCTTCTAAGGAAGGGACAATCAAGGTTATCCAAGTATTTGAAGATTCTCCAGCTAAGGAAGCTGGTATGAAGTCAGGTGACATTATCAAATCTGTAGAAGGTAAGGAGTTTGATGGGACTGAGCTTGATAAGGCTGTGGGTCTTATTAGGGGCGAGCCTGGCACAAAGGTTAAGCTAGAAGTAATTAGAATAAGCGAAGATAAGCCGGAGGGTGAAGAAATCCCAATGATGGTGGAAAGACGTGATGTAAAGGTTGATACTGTCTTTGCTGAAAATCTTTCTATAGGTGATAAAAATATTGGATATTTAAGATTATCTGCCTTTGATGATATTACTTGGGATGATTTTAAGGAAAAATATTCTAAGCTTAAAAATTCTGATATAGATGGTCTTGTCCTAGATTTGAGAAATAATCCAGGTGGTTCACTTGATGTTTGCCTAAATATTGCAGATACCTTCCTTGATGAGGGTGTGATTGTGACTACTGAGGATAAGAATGGCAATGTGATTACAGAAAAATCAGATTCCGATATGGACGATATACCAATGGTTACCCTAATTAATGAAAACTCTGCTTCAGCATCAGAAATACTTGCAGGGGCATTTAAAGATAGGGGTAGGTCTAAGATTATTGGAAAGAAATCTTTTGGTAAGGGTATTGTTCAAAAACTTTTCCCACTTGAAAATGGCGCAGGTGCCAAGATTACAATCAGCGAATATAAGACACCAAATGGTGAGAAAATCAATAAAATTGGTGTAAAACCTGATGTAGAGGTAGAAAATACTAATTTAGACCTAGATCTAAATGAAAATGACTTTACAAAAGATCCACAATTTTTAAATGCAGTAAAAGAATTATTAAAAGAAATAGACTAAAAGGGTGGACAACTGCCCTTTTTTGTATTAAGGAGAGATATGAAAGAAGTAGCTAATTATAAGATTTTGCCCATGCTTTGTAATGAGAGGGGTGTAATCACGGTTAAAAATCTGACAGGTCTTATGCTTGATCTAGCCTTTAGGCAAAGCGAAAAAATTGAGAAAAACTTTCCTATAATGGATAAAAAAGTTTGGCTGATTTATTCTTGGGATATTGAATTTATAAGTCCTATTTATGGAGAAGATGAGATTGAAATAACAACCTTTCCAACCAATATGAAAAGATTTTATGCCTATAGGAATTTTGAGATAAGAAGGGATGGAGACCTTGTTGCAATAGCAGAAGCCTGTCTTATTTTATATGACCTAGAAAAACAAAGAGCATCTATAATTGATAAAGAAATTGCGAAGGCTTTCGGTACAAATGAAAAGACCTATAGTGGTAAAGCTTACAAAATGGGCGATGACTTTGATAGGGAGAGAAAGATTCAGATTAGGAGGGCAGATTTTGATAAAAATCTCCATGTAAATAACGGTATATATTTTGATTTCTTAAGAGAAATAGAAGCTTTTGATGAGGCTGAGCTTTCTTATATTAAACTAGTTTATAAAAACGAAATCAGAAAAGAGGATGAGGTTTTGATTTTATATAAAAAGGATGAAAAACAAATAGAATTTAAAATAGAATCTCACATAAATCACGCTTATGGGGTAGTCTCTTATGTATAAGGACGGATTTGGCAATATTCCAAATAAAGACAAGGTTAGGAATATAGTAGATGAGGCCTTTAAGATAAGTCCTGGAAGATGGCTTATCCATAGTCATATTGTGGGGAAAACTGCTGAAAAGATTGGCAAGGAAATAGGTCTTGATCCAGAAATCGCTTATGCTTGCGGTATGCTACATGATATTGGAAAGGGATATGGATATGATGGCCTTTCCCATATGATGGAAGGATACAGGATATTGAGGTTTGATTCTTATTTCTTTCCGGCAAAAATTGCCCTTGGTCATGGTTTTGTGACAGAGGATATAGACTCTTACCATGGGGAAAATAAGTTAAGTGGCAGGGACTATGAATTTATAAAATCCTATCTAAAGAAAAGAGAGATTGGTCCTTATGAAAAGCTAATAATTCTTTTGGACAATTTAATTGGTGAAGAATATCTGGGCCTTGACCAAAGAGAAAGTCTACGAAATATTGCTTTAGATGAGAAGAGATTAGAGCGAATTGAGATATTAAAAAATTGGCAAAATGATTTGGAAAGTAAACTTGAAAATCCAATCGAAGCCTACCTGCCAAGGCCACGCTATTATAAATTTCCCTATAATCTTTTAAGAAATACAAAATAATATTGCATTTTAGTTGACTTTGAGTATATTATAAATGAATTTATTTTACCAAACCCGAAGGAGGTCATAAGACCTCCTAATTTTTTTATATAAAAGAGGTTTTATGAATAAGAGAAAAATTAACCATATAGATACCGAGACTTTGAGAAAATGGATAGAAGATGAATCTATGACAGATTATCTAATGAAAAAAGCAGATGAAATCCGTAAGGAGTATTATGGAAACAAGGTATACATAAGGGGCCTTATCGAAGTATCAAATATTTGTAAAAATGATTGCTATTATTGTGGGATAAGAAAATCAAATAAAAATATTAGCCGATATAGACTTGGCAAGGACGAAATTTTATCTGCAGCTCGTTTTGGATATGAACTAGGTTTTAGGACCTTTGTGATGCAAGGCGGGGAAGATCCTCATTTTACAAAGGAATTTATGGTTGATGTCCTAAAAAGCCTTAAAGAAAAATACAAGGATGTGGCAATTACCCTATCTCTTGGGGAGAGGACCTATGATGATTACAAGGCATTTTTTGATGCTGGAGCTGATAGGTATCTTTTGAGGGAAGAAAGCTCAAATCCTAGTCACTATAATAAGCTCCACCCTGATTCTATGAAACTAGAAATAAGACAAGAGTGCCTTAGAAACCTAAAAAAAATTGGCTATCAAGTCGGAGGCGGCTTTATGGTTGATAGTCCTTTTCAGACGACAGATGATTTGATTAGAGATTTAAGATTTTTAGAAAAACTTGAGCCAGATATGATTGGAATTGGGCCTTATCTGGTAAGCCACGATACGCCTTTTAAGGATTATAGAGATGGATCTTTTACAAAGACCCTTAGACTTGTAGCAATCCTTAGGATAATTTTCCCTTATGCCCTAATACCTGCTACAACAGCTCTTGGCACAATAAACCCTGATGGCAGAAGGCTTGGCCTTATGGCAGGAGCAAATGTCCTCATGCCAAATCTCACTCCAGAAAATACCAAAAGATCCTATAGTCTTTATGACAATAAGCTAAACACGGGTCTTGAGGCAGCAGAAGCTAAAAAAGATCTAGAAAAAGAAATTGCATCTTTTGGTTACAAAATCGTAGATGACAGGGGAGATGTGGTGGATTTTGGGAAATGATTGGCTTGAGAATTAGGAAAAGAAAGTTATAATGATTCTATGAAGTTAACTATGATTCATGGAATCACCAAAAAGACGACGAGCTTGGGGCTCGTTTTTTAGTTGTCAAAGAATTGAAAAAATATATTTGCTGGGTATAATAATATTAACCATGGATTTGAGTATTTAACATGGAATTACCAAAAAAAGACGAGCTGCGGACTCGTCTTTTTTTATAGGCTAATTATCATCTCTTTTATTTAGCTTGTCGTCTAGCAATTTGTACAAATAGTTACCAAGTACTTGTACTGTAACGGCAAGTATGAATTTGAGTATTTCTTCCATGAAATCACCTCATCCCACCCTTGTGGGCCGATGATAACGTCTATATTATACCATATTTAACACATCATATTTAGAATCCTCAATGTTTACAATTTATCATCAATTAATTTTAATTTTAGACAAAAAGTATTATAATTATACATAGACATAGAAAAGAAAGAAGGAAAGAATGACAAATTACAATCCTGCAAGTGTTCATGCAGAAGAATTTATTAATCATGAAGAAATACTAGAGACTCTTGCCTATGGTAGGGAGAATGCTCATAATAGAAAATTAATTATAGAAGTTTTGGAAAAGGCGAAGAAGGCTCAGGGCCTTAGCCATAGAGAGGCCTTCATCCTTTTATCATGTGCGGAAGATGACCTAAATGAGGAGATTTTTGCCCTTGCCAAAGAGCTTAAGTACAAATTTTATGCAAATAGGATCGTACTTTTCGCCCCACTTTACTTATCAAATTATTGTGTAAATGGTTGTGTGTATTGCCCATACCACGGACAAAATAGGACTATTCCAAGAAAAAAACTAAGCCAAGAAGAGATAAAAGAGCAGGTAATTGCCCTTCAAGACCAGGGTCATAAGAGACTTGCCCTAGAAGCTGGCGAAGACCCAATCCATAACCCAATCGAATATATCCTAGAATCAATCGATACAATATATAACATCAAACATAAAAATGGGGCAATTAGACGAGTTAATGTCAATATTGCAGCCACAACTGTAGAAAATTACAGAAAGCTCAAGGAAGCTGAAATCGGTACTTATATCCTCTTCCAAGAAACTTACAACAAGGAAAATTACGAAGCCCTTCACAAGTTCGGACCTAAATCAAACTATGCTTACCATACAGAGGCTATGGACCGTGCCATGGAAGGTGGGATTGACGATGTGGGTCTTGGGGTTCTTTATGGACTTGATTCTTATGAATACGAGTTTATCGGCCAACTAATGCACGCAGAACACCTTGAAGCCAGATTCAATGTAGGGCCTCACACAATTTCTGTACCAAGAATCCAGCCTGCTGATGACATCGACCCAGGTGATTTTGATAATTCCCTATCTGATGAAATGTTTACAAAACTTGTAGCTTGCATTAGGATTGCAGTTCCTTATACAGGAATGATTGTCTCAACTCGTGAGTCAGAAGCTATGAGAAATAGGCTCTTAGACCTAGGCATAAGTCAACTTTCTGGAGGCTCAAAGACATCTGTAGGCGGCTATACAGAGCACGAAACTAAGGGAAGCGACCAATTTGAGCTTGCTGACAACAGGAGCCTTGATGAGGTTGTAAACTGGCTAATTGAAAAAGACCACGTCCCATCATTTTGTACTGCCTGCTACAGAAAGGGTAGGACTGGAGAAGTCTTTATGGGCATGGTCAAAAAACACGGAATCGGCAATATTTGCCATCCAAACGCCCTTGTAACCCTTAAGGAATACGCAGTTGACTATGCGAGCGAACAGACAGCTCGTAATGCAGATATGCTGATAGAAAAGGAACTAGCAAATATCCCAAACCCAGATGTAAGGGAATCAACCAGGGAAAATATCAAAAAAATCGAGGAAGGAAGCCGTGACATCTACATCTAAAACGGGAGTTAGTGAAAGGGTCCACATAGGGATTTTTGGCAAGACCAATTCAGGAAAATCAAGTCTTCTAAACTATCTAACAGATTCAGAAGTTGCAATCGTTTCAAATATGGAAGGGACAACTACAGATCCTATTAGAAAGGCAATGGAGATTACTGATTTTGGACCAGTTGTCTTTATAGATACGGCTGGAACTTCCGATTTTACAAAGCTTGGTGAAAAAAGATACCAAAAAACCCTAGCTGAGATAGATAAGATAGATATATTTTTATACGTCCTAAGCCCAGGTGATAACCTAGAAATCATTGAGAAGTTTAAGGACAAACCAATAATTTTTGTCGCAATGAAGATGGATACTGGCGAGGGAGATGAGATTATAAAAACCTACCAAGATAAAAATCCAATCGGAGTCGATATAAGAAATCTTGATTCTCGTGATAAAATTTTTGAAAAAATCAGATCGTTTTACAAAAAAGAAGACCTAAGCATAACTAAAAACCTAGTAAAAAAAGGCGATATGGTAGTTCTTGTTATGCCACAAGATGAGGCTGCTCCAAAGGATAGGATTATAAAACCACAGGTTATGACTATTAGGGAAATAATTGACAAGGGGGCGAGTGCGATTTGCACAGACCTATCTAATTTCGATCAGACGATAAAAAGTCTAAATAGAATTGACTTGATAATCACAGATAGCCAGGCCTTTAAGCAAGTTTATGATAAAAAGCCTAGTTATGCTAAACTTACTAGCTTTTCAGTTTTGTTTTCTGCTTTTAAGGGAGACTTAGATTATTTTGTCGAGTCCGCCCAGGTTTTGGATGGAGCAATCAAAAATATTTTGATAGCAGAAGCCTGCACTCACCCACCAATAGAAGAAGATATAGGAAGTGTTAAAATTCCAAGACTTATAAGAAAAACTCATCCGGATATAAATATAGATTTTGTAAGAGGAAATGATCCGATTGACTATCCAAAATATGACCTAATTATTGCTTGTGGGTCATGTATGTTTAATAGGACCCATGTCCTAAATAGGGTGGCTAAGGCCAAAGAATTTGCTACTCCTATGACAAATTATGGGATAGCTATAGCAAAACTTAATCACATCCTAGGGAAAATCACACTTCCTGAATAATATTAAAAATAATGAGTAAATATACTTGACATAAAAAAATCTGGGTGGTATTATACCATTAACAACGAGATACAAGTTTAACTAAACCATTTGATAAGAAGAGTAGTTTAGAAGAATCTTTTTTAGAGAGCTCCAGCTGGTGAAAAGGAGTAAAGACGAGACTAGATGAAGATGGCCTTGGATGGGATGGGTCGATATTAGATCCATACGGGAGTTCCCGTTATAGAATTAGAGTATGTTTGTACTTGATGAGTGTATGCATGGGTGACTATGCATAAATTAAGGTGGTAACGCGATTTAAACGTCCTTATATTCCTCTGTGGAATATGGGACGTTTTTTATTGTTAGAAAGGAATAGAAATGACTTGGAACGACTTGATCAAAGAAAAAATTAGAGAAAATAAAGAAGATATAATAAAAACCAGGAGATATCTTCACGAAAATCCTGAGCTTAGTGAAAAAGAATATGAAACAAGCAAATACCTTAAGAAAAGGTGTGAGAAATTAGGACTTATAGTAGAAGATATCCCTGATACTACAGGCTTTACGGCTCTTTTAGATACAGGAAAGCCTGGCAAGATTTTGGGTATTAGAGCTGATATGGATGCCCTAGCTATAGCGGAAAATACTTGTAATCTCAAAAGCGAGAAGGTAGTGGTTTCAAAAAATCCTGGCGTATCCCACGCTTGTGGCCATGATAGCCACATGACAATTGGGCTTCTTTCGGCAAAGATTTTAAAAGACTTTAGAGATGACCTTAACGGCAAAATATACTTCATCTTTGAATCAGCCGAAGAAACCGGAGCAGGTATCCACGCCATGGTAGAACATCTTAGGGATAAAAAACTTGATGCAGTCTACGGCAACCATCAAAGCTCGGCTCTCGATGTTGGCAAGTTTAAGATTAGAAAAGGCCCTTCTCATGCTGGTTGTGTGGGAATTGAGTGTGATGTTATAGGAAAGGGCGGCCACGGATCAAGGCCTGACAAATTGGTAAATCCACTAATTGCAGCAGCTCATATTGTAACCGGCCTAAACTCTGCTCGGAATAATAGGCTTGATGTAGAAAAACCAATCACACTGGGAATCGGAGCTATAAACGGAGGTTCTTCACCAAATGTGATACCAGATAAGGCAACTATAAAGGCGACCTTGAGGTTTTACGATACAGATGTGGCAAGAGAAGCACTAAAGGTCGTAAAAAATGTGGCAGAATTTACGGCCAAGGCTCACGGATGCGATATTCGTTTTGCAGACTATTTCAAAATAGTAGCAGAGCCAGTATTTAATGACGAAAAGCTAGCTGATTTTGCAATAGAAAGCCTAAATTCGATTTATCCAGGTTCATTAATAGAATCTGAAGCTGGATGGGGTTCGGAATCATTTTATGGCTACGGCAAACTTTGCCCTACAATCTTTACCTACTTTGGTGTAAGAAACGAGGAAAAGGGAATTGTTGCAGGAGCCCACACAGACAAATTTGACCTTGATGAAGAAGGGATTGAATACGGACTAGGCCTAGCCCTAAAATTTGCCGTAGATTTTTTGAAAGAGAGTAGTAAATGATAGAGTTAAAAAATGTAACTGTAGACTTCGATGGCCTAAAGGCTGTAAATGATGTAAGTCTGAGGATAGAAGAGCAAGATATCTACGGGATTGTAGGCTTCTCTGGAGCAGGAAAATCAACCTTAGTAAGGACGATTAACCTCCTACAAAGACCAACAACAGGAGAAGTCCTAATAGACGGAGAAAATATCCTAGATCTATCAAACAAAGAATTAAGGGAGAGAAGAAAAAAGATTGGCATGATTTTCCAACACTTCAACCTCTTAAATAACCTTACAGTCCTTGATAATGTAATCTTTCCCATAAAAAAGGATAAGAGTCTAACAAAAGAAGAAAAAAGAGAAAAAGCCCTAGACCTTCTAGAAACTGTAGGAATAAGGGATAAGGCAGACTCTTACCCATCAGAATTATCAGGTGGCCAGCAGCAAAGATGTGCAATTGCAAGAGCTTTGGCCTCTGATCCAGAAATTCTTCTTTGCGATGAGGCGACAAGCGCCCTTGACCCAAAGACAACCAAGCAAATCCTAAAACTTCTAAAAGAACTGAATAATAAACTTAGGCTAACCATAGTAATAATCACCCACCAAATGGAAGTTGTAAAAGGTCTTTGCAACAAATGTGCGGTCATGCAGGATGGAAAGGTAGTAGAACACGGCTCAACCCTTGATATATTCTCAAAGCCACAAAATAGCTTGACTAGGGAATTTGTTGAAACATCCACAAACACTGCAGAAACCATAGAAGAGGTCAAGTCCAATATCGGCATCCTCGGGGACGATGAAATACTTGCCAAAATTTCTTACCTAGGTCAATCAACCACCCAACCAATTATTAATGAACTATATGAAATATACAAGGTTAAGACAAATATCTTGGCAGGAAATATCGAATTTATCAATGGTACAGCAGTAGGCAACCTAATTGTCACCCTAAAGGGAGACGATGATAAAATCAACCAGGTAAAAGAATACTTAAGAGAAAAAGAAACTGAATTAGAAATATTAGGAGGTAAGGATGGAATTTTTTAGCTACTCCCTATCAATCAAAGACAGGATTATAAGCGACTTTAAAACCACCCTCTACATGTTATTTATATCTGCAATCCTTGCAGGTCTCTTAGGGCTAATCCTAGGAGTCATAATGGTAGTAACAGATAAGGGGAGGATTTTAGAAAATAAAATAATCTACAATATCCTAGATAAGCTAACAAACTTATTTAGGGCCATACCTTTCGTAATCCTACTTGCACTTATTGCACCCTTTACAAAGGCAATCATAGGCACAAGGATAGGAGCGACAGCGGCAATTGTCCCACTTACTCTTTCGACAGTACCATTTTTTGCAAGGCAGGTTGAACAAGCCCTTGCAGATGTAGACGGTGGAAAAATTGAGGCTGCAGAGGCCATGGGACTTGGGCCTATCGGGATAATCACTAGAGTCTACCTAAGAGAAGGCCTTCCAAGCCTAATCAGAGCATCATCAATTACGCTTATATCACTCCTTGGACTAACTGCAATGGCAGGAACAGTAGGGGCCGGAGGTATTGGTGACCTAGCGATTGCAATGGGTTATCAAAGATATAAGGATGATGTAGTAATCGTATCGGTAGTTTTAATCTTAATTGTAGTCTACCTCATCCAAGGTATAGCAAATTACCTAATAAGGAAGACTAGTCATTAGGAAATAATCTCAATAGAGACTTATAATAAATGTTGGATTGTTTCAAAAAAATTTAAGGAGAAAAAAATGAAATTAACAAGCAAAATAGCCCTAGCACTAGGCTTAATAGTGACACTAACAGCATGCGGAAGCGGAAATAATAAGACAGAAGAAGTACCAAAAGAAGAAGCGAAAACAGAAACAACAGATAGTAATGAAACAGTAAAATCAACTGATCCAATCCACCTAAAAATAGGTGTAGTTGGTGAATACAACGAGGTTTTAGAAGAAGTAATCAAAAGATATGAAGAAGGCACAGGAAATACTGTAGAGTTAGTAAAATTTGCAGACTACAACCAACCAAACGAAGCTCTACAAGCAGGAGACATAGACTTAAAT
>JBHWRC010000086.1:0-85904 GCA_043426375.1 Anaerococcus sp. | reverse complement strand
TTCGAGAAGGAATTAAGTTTCTATAGTTCTTATTATACAAAAAGATATGGTGATAGTTATTTAGAAACGAAAAACAATAAGGGTAAAACAAATAAAGAAAAGCTAAGGGAAGATTTATTAGACTCTATGATCAAAGATCAGATAATGTTAAATGATCTTATAAGTAAAAAAGTTGAAATTGATGATAACTCAGCTTCAAAACTAAGAAGCGAAATAGAAAAAGGTCTTGGAGATAAAAATTCTCTAAAAGCTAATCTTAAGGCACTTAATATCAATGATAGTGAGTTTTCTGATGTGTTATTTAATGATTCTATCAGAAAAATTCATTATGAATTTTTCTTAAGCCACAACAAGATTAAAGATTCTGATATTTTACAGCATTACAAATCTAATGAAGATTTACACAGATTATATAAATACAATATTTTAGTCTTTGATAATAAAGAACTAGCAGAAAAAACTCTCTCAAATTTCAAATCACAACTTGATTTTAGAGAAGCACTTAAAAATCCTGTTAAAAATTACGAAATAATAAATTCAGATTTTGTATACAATGACGATCCTTATCTCGTAGAGTCAAAAATGAGTGAGAAAGAGAAGATAAGTGAAGTATTTGAATATGATAATAAGTACATGATACTTATGATAAATTCGTACAATGACAATGAAAATGATTTGTTATTGCGAACAAAAGAAGAATATTTAAAAGATTCTTACGAAGAGTATTTAAACAAATTGATAAAATCTAGTAAAATTAAGGTTTTTATCTGATAATGCTTGAAATTATTGAATTTGTTATGTATAATCAATCTTAGAGTTAAACAGAATCATGTTGATTTATAGGAGGAAATATGAATAAATCAGAATTATTAAATAGTATATCAGAAAAAAGCGGTCTTAAAAAAGTAGACTCTGAAAAAGCACTTAACGCATTCTTAGAAACAGTTCAAGAAGCACTAGTTGAAGGCGATAAAGTTCAACTTGTAGGATTTGGTACTTTCGAAGTTAGAGATAGAAAAGCTAGAGAAGGTAGAAACCCAAGAAAACCTGAAGAAGTAATTCAAATTCCTGCTTCAAAAGCTCCAGTATTCAAAGCTGGTAAAACTCTTAAAGAAGCAGTTAATAAATAATATAAAATTATGAATTTAAAACCGGATCTTGAAATAAAGAACCGGTTTTTTATTTATATTTTATTTATGCAATCTTCTAAATTATTTTCCATATCGATTGTCATAGTAGAAAAATTCTCGTAATAAACCATACCTGCCTTAGCACCTTTAGCTTTGTTAACATGTTTTTTTTCTGTGTAGTCAACATCAACTTTGTTATCATTTGATATAGAAGAATTTTTTGCTGCAAGATATGCTGCAATTTGGATGTCATCTTCATGGATATTATCAGCTTTTAATATAACATGGCTACCAGGCCTATCTTTTACGTGGAACCATAAATCATCTTTTCTAGCTAATTTTAATGTTATATAATCATTTTGTTTAGAATTTTTACCTACATATATGTCAGCATTATTATTTGTTCTATAATGCAAAGGTTTAGAAGCTTTTTGCTTCCTTTTATCTTTAGATTTTTTCTTTATTAGCTTGTTTTCAAACATTTCCTCTCTGATTTCATCCAGGTCGTTTGTGTTAGCAGCCCTATTTATAAAATCTTCAAGTTGGTCTAAATATTCCAATAAATCTTTTTGTTTTGGAATATCTTTCTTCGCATAAATGATTGAAGTTTTTATTTTTTTAGATCTACTATATAAGTCATTTATATTTTCCCAGGCTGTTTTTCTAGGGTCTAATTTGATGACTATAACTTTGTTTTCATCATAAAAGTCCTCGAGAGTTATTTCCTCAGATTTTTCTTCAATTCTATATAAATTTGCTGCTAGTAAATCAGCTTCCTTTTTGGCTTTATTAGCAATAGTTTCTTTCTTTATATTATCTCTTAATATATTAATCTTTTTATTAACAGACTTTTTGTGGTTCTTAACTATTTTTAAGAGATTGGTTTTTATCTGATTTAATCTATCATTAGATTTATTTATAATATAAAAATCATCTATGGCCTGACTGAGCAAATCATAATTTGTTTTACTGTAAGCAAGATAGCTAAGATCTATTGTATGATAATCTTTAATTTTTTTACTATCTCTATAATCATAAGCTCCTAGTTCATTATTTATTATATCTTGCCTAAGCTTATATAGATTATTATTTAGTAGTTTTTTTTCTTGTTCACTAACCAATCCCCAATTAATCCTAGGATCAATTCCTGCTCTATGGACTAGCTCTTTTCCTATAGTAGGAGATAATCCTTCATAATAGGTATAGAAAAGCTTATATGGAGCGAAATTATTAGGTATCTTAGAGCTTAAGTATAGTATGTCTTTTGAAAAATCATCATCACTAATATCAAATTTATCACTTTCTATTCTTTCATATTTGAGAGAAGGAAAGATTTGTCTTATTGAAGACATTTGGTCATTAACTCTTTTAATCGCATCAATTATTTTATAGTTATCATCAGTTAATATTATATTTGAATGCCTACCCATTATCTCAACTATTAATTTCTTGCTAGTATCAAAACCCATCTCATCGATAGATGCTATAGAAAATTCTACAACCCTATCAAGACCGTATTGCTTGATGTCAAGAATTTTTGCCTGACTTATATGTTTACGTAAAACCATACAAAAATTATCCGGCTTTTCAGGATTTTCATACTTTTGCTTTGTAAGATTAATCCTTGATTCGTTATTATTGGCACTTAATAATAACTTGTGAGACTTACCCATAGAGTATATATTAAAAACTAAATCATTTTTAGATGGTTGAGAAATTTTTTGTATTTTACCACCAAGAATTTCTTTTTTTAGTTCATTTACAATCTTTCTAGTTACAATTCCATCAAAACTCATAATTCACCTCTTAAATATTATACTCTTTGTGAAAAAACATGATACTTGAAGTAAAGACATATAAAAGTAAAATGATTTAAATAAGGGGGAGTGATGAAAAAGGGATTTTTATTAGTTATTTCTGGTCCTTCCGGCGTCGGAAAAGGTACAGTTCTTCATGATTTAATGAATACACAGACAAACTTAGTGTATTCTGTATCTGCAACAACCAGAAAAAAAAGAGATGGCGAAATTGAAGGAGTTAGTTATTTTTATTTAAATCATGATGAATTTGAACAAATGATTGCTGAAGATAAATTCCTTGAGTACGCCCATGTTCATAATAATTATTATGGGACACCAAAAGAATTTGTTGAGAAGAAAATTAACGAAGGCAAAATAGTTATACTTGAAATAGATGTACAAGGAGCTCTAAATATCAAAAAGAATACTGATAATGGAGTTTTTATTTTTTTAGCCCCTCCTAGCCTAAATGAATTAAAGAAAAGAATTGTAGGCCGTGGCACTGAAACTGATGAAGATATCAAAATTCGTATGAACAATGCCAAAAAAGAACTAGAGTATATAAAAGACTATGACTATATTGTTGTAAATGACCACCTAAACTCTGCAATAACATCTGTGAATGAAATAATAAATGCAGAAAAACATAGAGTTTTTAGAGAAGAAAAATTAAATTTTGAGGAGGATTAATGAAAAACCCATCTTTTAAAACACTGTCTGAAGTCAGTCCAAGCAGATATGAAATCTGCATGATGTGTGCAAAAAGAGCAAGAAGAATAGTAAATGGTTCGGCGCCATTAACGAAAGAAATTGAAGCAAAACCTGTGACTCAGGCCTTATATGAGGTTATTGAGGGAAAAGTAACAAAAAAACAAAATGATTAAAAATAAGAATATACTCCTAGGTGTAACTGGAGGAATAGCAGCATATAAAGTTTTAGATCTATGCTCGAGGCTTAATAAAAAAGGTGCTAATTTAAAAATAATAATGACAAAGTCAGCTTGTGAGTTTATAAATCCTTTAAGTTTTGAGACAATGGGTAGGTGTAAGGTTTATACAGATCTTTTTGAAGGCCACCATGAAGAAGTTCACCATATTGAGCTGGCTAAATGGGCTGATATAATGCTAATTGTTCCTGCTAGTGCAAACACTATTGCTAAAATGGCAAACGGAATAGCTGATAACTTCTTACTTTCATCATACCTTGCCTTTGATAAAGAGGTTATTATTGCTCCAGCAATGAATACAAATATGCTAAAAGCTAAAGCTACTCAAAGAAACACTGAAACATTATTAGAGGATGGTGTTGACTTAATTAAGCCTGAACCAGGTCTATTAGCATGTAATACGATTGGTGATGGTAGACTAGAAGAGCCTCAAGAAATCGTTAATTACCTTGAAGATTTTTTTACACCAAAAGATTTGGTAGGTAAAAAGATAATTGTAAGTGCAGGACCAACTGTGGAACCAATTGATTATGTACGATACATATCTAATAACTCAAGCGGAAAAATGGGCTATAATATAGCAAATGAGGCTAAAAAAAGAGGGGCAGAGGTCGTTTTAGTATCTGGTCCAGTAGAACCTATCAGTATAAAAGGCATTAAACGAATCGAAGTTAAGACAAATTCCGATATGAAAGATGCTATTGATAGAGAGTTTAAAGATGCTGATGCTCTTATAATGTCAGCTGCGCCTGTTGATTATAAGATAGAAAAAGCCAGCGATAAAAAAATCAAAAAAACAGGTCAAAACTTGAATCTAGAGCTTGTCGAAAATATAGATATAATAAAGCATTTTGGTTTAAAGAAAGAAAAACAAATAATAATAGGATTTGCAGCTGAGACTGATGATTTGATTACAAACGCTAAAACTAAGCTAGATAAGAAAAATCTAGACTATATAATAGCCAATGATCTAACAAAATGGGGAGCAGGTTTTGATGTAGATACCAATGTTGCATCAATTATATCAAAGGATAAAATTATAAACTTAGATATTATGCCAAAGAGCGAACTTGCTAATAAAATTTTAGACCTTTTAAGGTGATGATTTGTACGCGAAAGTAATTATAGATAGTAATAGTAGGTTTTTAAATAGGCCCTTTACTTATCGTATACCAAAAAAATTAAATAATAAGTTAAAAAGAGCAATGAGAGTTCTTGTTCCTTTTGGAAAAGGCAACAAAACTAGCGTTGCTTTTGTTTATGAGATCATTGATAATGTCGAAGTTGACTTTGAAATTAAAGATATTATCTCTATTATAGATGATAGCAAGCTAATAAGCGATGAACTTTTAGAGCTAGCTTTTTATATGTCAAAGAAGTACTTATCACCAATACAACTATCAATAAGACAAGTTTTACCTCCTACTAGAATTGATAAAATCGAATCTTTCTATATAGCTAATATTGATAAAGATGATGAACTTATCAAATTCTTACAGAATAGAAAAAGTAAAAATGAAATATTAAGTAAGTATCCAAACTCATTAGATAAATTAAATGATTTAGTAGAATGTGGAGATGTGAAGATACTCTATGAAGCGAGGGATAGTGTAAAAGTTTCCTATGATAGTTATATAAAATTATTGGATGATAACCTTGATAAAGTTCATAAAAACGCTTTAAAGCAAAGAGATATAATTAATTATTTGATGAAAAATGGACTAACAGAAAAAAAGCAACTATTAAAAAATACTCAGTCATCATCATCATCTCTAAAATCACTTATAGACAAGGGAATTGCGCAAGAAATTCTAAAAGAGTCTAATAAAGAAATAAGACTTGATTACAACCACTATAAAAAACATATACTTAATAAGGACCAGGATAAAGCTTTTAAAAGAATTAAAGATAGATCAGATGGACAATTCTTATTATTTGGTGTGACAGGATCAGGTAAAACTGAGATATTTTTACAATTAGTAGAAGAGGTTATAAGAAAAGATAAGGAAGCAATCATACTTGTGCCAGAAATTTCGCTTACTCCACAAACCATTGAGAGATTTTCGGGAAGGTTTAAAGAAAAAATTGCAATCATTCACTCTAAGTTGACTCCTAAGGAGAAATTCAACCAATGGAGAATGATAAATAATGGAGAGGTTAAAATTGTAATAGGTGCACGATCAGCAATTTTTGCGCCCTTTAAAAACCTTGGAGCAATAATCATAGATGAAGAACATGATAGTTCATATATTTCGGCGAAAGATCCTAAGTATCACACAAAAGATATAGCCAAATATAGGGCTAAGTACCATAATTGTAATTTAATCTTAGCATCTGCTACTCCATCTATTGACACAATGAAAGAAGTAAAAGATAACAGTTTAGAAATTCTTGAGCTTAAAACAAGAGTAAACAAAATAATGCCTGACATATCCCTAGTTGATATGAGAGAAGAGCTTAAAAACTCGAATTATTCTATGTTATCGACTAGACTTCAAGGGGAAATTAGAAAAAATTTAGAAAAGGGTGAGCAAACAATCCTATTTTTAAATAAAATAGGACATGACTCTTATACATTTTGCAGGTCATGTGGTTATGTTGTTAAATGTGAAGCTTGTGATGTTGCTATGACTTATCATAAGAAAGTTAATAAACTGGTGTGCCATTATTGTGGGCGAACTAGAAACCAAGTTAAAATATGTCCAAATTGCCATTCAAAAAAAATTAAAGAATTTGGTGCTGGTACTGAAAAACTAGAAGAAGAAGTAAGATTTCTTTTTCCTCAAGCTAAGGTAATGAGAATGGATTCAATGGTTGCAACTAATAAGAATAAATATAACCATATGTATAGTTCTATGAAAGAAGGGAAAATTGACATTCTTTTAGGTACTCAAATGATAGCCAAGGGTTTGGATTTTGAAAATGTGACTCTTGTTGGTATCATTTCAGCAGATTTGTCTTTGAACATAGGTGATTTTTCTGCTCAAGAAACAAGTTTTCAGTTACTAACACAAGTATCTGGAAGAGCAGGGAGGTCTGATAAACCTGGTAGGTCTATAATACAAACCTATAAGCCAGAAAATTTTGTTATACAAGCAGTAAAGGCAAATAATTATAAGTCATTTTTTGAAAACGAACTTAAAGTCAGAAAAGCTTTCTCATACCCACCTTACAAAAATATGATTTCAATAAGAGTAGTAAATGAAGATAGGGTTAAAACTATAGATATATCTAAGGAATTTACTTTACTTTTAAAACATGAGTTAAGAAATCTTTTAGATGTTGATATAATAGGGCCTAATCCTTGTAAAATATCAAGAATAAATAACAAATACAGGTATAATATTCTCATAAAGGTTAGCGATAATTATCTTGATATATGTCGTGATGCTATTGGTAAAATAAGAAACTTGATGATAGAAAAATATAAAGATTCATCATTCATTATTTCTATAAATCCAGTAAATATTAATTAAGGAGCTAAGATGTTTAATTTTTTTAAAAGGAAGAATAAAGAGCAAGAAAATTTAGAAAAAAAAGAACAGATTGTCGAAAAAGTTGAAGAAGTGATAGGTGAAGTAAGTCAAGAAGAAAATGATAACAGTGATACAAAAACTAACGAAGAATTCAATGCTTTCAATAAATATAACAAGAATAATGAAGAAAAAATAAATGAAGTTAATGAATCTACGCTTGGTGAAGAAATAGTAGGCGAAAAGAATTTAGAAGAAAAAGTAATAGAAGAAAAGAAAGAAGCTGATCAAGAATCTCATAAATTAAAAGCAGGTAGATTTATAGATTTAACAAAATCTGAACATGGTGAAGATAAAAAAAAAATAGATAATTCAGAAGATAACAAACTTAACTTAGAGAATACAATAGAAGTAAAAGATGATACTGATATTAAAGAAAATATCATAATGGGAAATTCTGAAGAAACATCAACTCAAGAAGTCAAAAAAGAATCAATGTTTGAAAGGCTTAAAAAAGGTCTAAGTAAAACTAGAGATAACTTCACTTCTAGTTTAACTAATCTATTTACTAGAAATGTAAAAATTGACGATGAACTATATGATGAGCTTGAAGAAATACTAATTTCTGCCGATATTGGAATGTTTTCAACTATTGAAATAGTGGATAAATTAAGAGAAGAAATCAAGCAAAGATCAATCAAAGAAGCAGATCAAATCTATCCTGTTTTAAAAGAAATAATGATAGAAAAATTGGATGAAAAAAATCTGGATAATAGAATAAAAATTGAAAAAGGCAAACTAACCGTTATACTTGTTATTGGCGTAAATGGTGTAGGTAAGACTACAACTATTGGTAAACTAGCAAATAATTTTAAGAATGAAGGTAAGAGTGTGATGCTTGCTGCAGCTGACACCTTTAGAGCAGCTGCTATTGATCAATTAAGGGAGTGGTCTGACAGAGCTGATGTAGATATTATATCTCATAAAGAAGGCGCTGACCCTTCTGCAGTTATATTCGATGCTATTAAATCTGCAAGAAGTAAAAATGTCGATGTACTTATTTGTGACACAGCAGGAAGGCTTCATAATAAAAAGAATTTAATGCAGGAGTTAGAAAAGATTAATAGAACTATTGATACTCACGCTGTAAATTCTAATAGAGAAAATCTTCTGGTTCTAGATGCCACAACAGGTCAAAACGCTGTAAGTCAATTAAGAGAATTTAAAAATGTTACAGACATAACAGGTCTTATCCTAACTAAACTTGATGGCACTGCTAAAGGAGGAGTGATATATCCTTTACAAGTTGAAGTGGAAGTACCGGTAAAATATATAGGTGTAGGTGAGGGGATTGATCACCTACAAAAATTTGATTCAAAATCATTTGTAGAAGCTATGTTTTAATGTTGAAATGTAGGTTTTAAGGAGTATACTAAATTAGTACTACAATAATCACACTCATGGATGGATGAAACGTTGCCTAATATGGTTTTTTATCCAGCTGAAATGAGTGGAAGAAAAAACGGAGGTAATTATGGCAGTAGTTTCAATGAAAAAATTATTAGAAGCAGGTGTACACTTTGGACACCAAACTAGAAGATGGAATCCTAAAATGTCTAGATTCATCTTCACAGAAAGAAATGGAATCTACATTGTAGATTTACAAAAAACAGCTAACCAAATCGAAGAAGCTTACAAGGTTATGAGAGATATCGTTGCTGATGGTGGTAGAGTACTTTTTGTGGGTACTAAAAAGCAAGCGCAAGATTCAATTCAAAGCGAAGCTAAGAGATCAGGGCAATACTATGTATCTCACAGATGGTTAGGTGGTATGCTGACAAACTTTAAAACAATTAGAAAAAGTGTTGAAAAACTTCAAAAATATGAAAAAATGGAAGAAGATGGCACATTTGATCTTCTACCTAAAAAAGAAGTTCTTGAATACCAAAAAGAAATGGATAAACTTGAAAGAAACCTTGGTGGTATCAAAGATATGGAAGAGCTACCAGACGTATTATTCGTAGTAGATCCAGGCGAAGAAGCTATAGCAGTACACGAAGCTAAAATTCTTGGAATCCCAGTTATTGCTATAGTAGATACAAACTGTGATCCAGATGACATTGACGTTCCAATTCCAGGAAACGATGATGCTATTAGAGCAGTAAAACTTATTACATCAATAATGGCAGATGCTGTTATAGAAGCTAACCAAGGAAGTGAATTTGATCCTTCAGAAGATGACTTCGAAGATGAAATAGAAGAAAGTGATGAAGCTGAAGGAGCAACTGAAGAAGAATTATCTGATGAAGAGTTAGAAGAAGCAGCTGAAGATATCAAAGAACAAGCATTCGAAGAAAACGAAGCAGAATAAGTAGAGGAGATTTAGATGGCAATTAGTGCAAAATTAGTTAAAGAATTAAGAGAAAGAACTGCCGCTGGAATGATGGACTGCAAAAAAGCTCTTGAAGAAGCTGGCGGAGACATTGATAAAGCTCAAAAAATCTTAAAAGAAAAAGGGCAAGCTACTCTAGATAAAAAATCAGGTAGAGTTGCTGCTGAGGGTGTTATTGGATCATACATCCATAACAACAAGATTGGTGTTATTGTTGAAATCAATACAGAAACAGACTTCTCGGCTAATACTGATACTGTAAAAAACTTTGCTAGAGATATTGCAATGCACATTGCTGCAAGCGCTCCAAAATACATCTCAGAAGAAGACGCTGATGAAGCAGATATAGCTGAACAAAAAGAAATTCTAATCAACCAAGCTATCAATGAAGCAAGTGACAACATGCCTGAAGATAAGAAAAAGATGATAGCTGAAAAAAAGGTTGAAGGAAGACTAAAAAAATGGTTCTCAGAAGTATGCCTATTAGATCAAGCTTTTATTAAAAATCCTGACCAAACAATTGAACAACTTCTAAGAGATACAGCAAATGAAGTTGGTGAAAACATCAAAATTAGAAGATTTTCTAGATTTGAAGTTGGTGAAGGTATAGAGAAAAAAGAAGAAGATTTTGCTTCTGAAGTAGCTAGCCAAATGAACGCATAATAAGTAAGTTAAAAGGTCTTAACAAGTTTATAAACTTGTTAAGGCTCTTTTTTTATTCTTATAAACAGTGCATATTATTAGAAATTATTAATCAAGATACTTAGGTTTATTTTATCATAATAACATAATAAGACATTAACAAATTAGTTGATAAATTTATCAAACTAATGTATCATACAATTAGTTAATTTACCACGATAATGTATATAAGGAGTTATTATGAAAAATGAAAAGAAAGTAAGATTACCCAATCTTTTAGAATCATTCATACCTATCCTAACTATGGTATTTTTAATGATTTATGTTTTTGTTTTTGCTATAGATGGTGAGGAAAATATATATGACGCAGCCCACCTGCCGCTCATTTGTGGAATAATGGCCTCATGTATAATAGGCCTTATTTGTGGCAGAAGTTTTAGGGATATGTTGGGCGGAATGATTGAGCGAATAAGTACAACACTAGATGCTATATTAATCCTTTTAACCGTAGGGCTATTGATTTCGTCATTCATGATCTCGGGAACAATACCTGCTCTTATCTATTATGGTCTAGATTTTTTAAGCCCTAAGTTATTTTTGCCTATCGGATGTATTATAACAGCATTAGTAAGTCTAGCGTGTGGATCTTCTTGGACAGCTACAGCAACCATAGGTATAGCATTCATGACAATAGGTCAAGGTCTTGGAATTAGTCCAGCAATTACTGCAGGTATGGTAATTTCAGGAGCCTACATAGGAGATAAATTTTCTCCCTTATCAGATACTACTAACCTTGCTGCAGGTGTGGCCAAAACGGGACTTTTTGATCACGTAACTGCTATGATTTCTACAACTGGACCAGTATTTTTAGTATCTCTTATCCTTTATAGTCTGATAGGTCTTAGAGCAGATGTAGTTAATTATGATCCAAATATTGCTGAAGGTATTAAAGAGGCACTGGCTAGTAACTTTAACTTAAACCCTTTAGTTCTTTTGCCAATACTTTTAATAGTATTTATTTGTATACTGAGAATTGAAGGCCTAGCAGGAGTTATGATATCTGTAATAGTAGGGTTAGTATTTTCTATGATTTTTCAAAAACAAAGAAGTCTCGCTGAAATTTTTTCTATTCTACACTATGGACCTGACATAGCAACTGGCAATGATTATGTTGATAAGGCTTTAGCTAAAGGAGGAATGGATAATCAGATGTGGACAGTTAACCTTATTTTGCTAGCTGTTTCATTCGGTGGATCCTTAGAAAAAGCAGGAATCATTGAAAGATTATTTGCACACCTTAAAGAAAGAATTAATACTGTTGGAGGACTTGTTGGATTAACTATGCTTACTTCTATCTTTTGTGACGCAACCATGTGTGATCAATTTCTAGGAATAGGTGTTCCAGCACCCTTATACGAAGATAAGTATGATGAACTTGGTTTATCAAGGAATATGCTTTCAAGAACACTCGAAGACGCAGGTACCTTATGGGCAGTTATGTTTCCTTGGACAGCATGTGGCGCTTATCAAATGAAGACATTAGGTGTAAGCCCAATAAACTTCTTCCCATTTGCATTTGTAAACTTACTAAATCCTATTTTTGCACTAGTTACTGCTTGTTTAAAAAGAAATATATTTTGGGCTGATGGGTCTTATACAAGTCTCCTTGGTAAGACAAAAATGAAAAAAATAGCTAAAGCCCCAGAAGAAGTTAGGGAGTTTGCTACTAAACAGTTAATAAAACTAAGAGCGGAAGGAAAAGTACCTAAAATAAATTAAAAGTTATCCATAATCTATATATAAAAGAATATTTACTAGGGGCTGTTGCAAATTGTGAATAATTATCGTCCCATCATAACGGGGTTCTCTCTTAAAGTTTGCTTCTTTGGGCCGGCAGGATTCTTTTAGCCTACCTACTCTAGGAGGTGAAACTTCACGAGAAAAAAGCCTGTGGGCTCATTGATCCCTCTGATGATATTGGGACGATTTATTCACTCTGCAACAGCCCCTTAAGCTTTATTTTAAAAGATATAAATTTATAGTATAGTTATTATGTAGGAAATAAAAGACTAATCACAAATTAATGTATAAAAAAAGGAGTATATTAAATGAAAAACAATCCAACTGAATTAATAGGAAAAACTCCACTTTTAAAGCTAAACTCACTAAAAAAAGAGGGTAGAGCAGATATTTATGTAAAAGTAGAAAAAAATAATCTTGCTGGTTCTATTAAAGATAGAATTGCTCTATATATGATAGAAGAAGCTGAAAAGTCTGGAAAATTAAAAAAAGGTGGAACTATAGTAGAGCCTACTAGTGGAAATACTGGAGTTGCTTTAGCAGCCCTTGCAGCAGCCAAGGGATATAACCTAATCCTAACTATGCCAGCATCTATGAGTATAGAAAGAGCTAAGCTTGCCATGGCTTATGGAGCTAAGGTTATAAGAACAACAGAAGGAGCTTTACAAGGTGCGGTTGATAAGGCTAAGGAACTTGCAGAAGAAAATGGCTATTTCTTACCAGACCAATTTTCAAATCCTGCTAATATTAAAGCTCACTATGAAACAACAGGTCCAGAAATTTTAGCTGAAATAACACCAGATGCTTTTATAGCGGGTGTCGGTACTGGTGGCACAGTCTCAGGTGTAGGTAAAAAATTAAAAGAAAATAATAAAGAAACTCAAATTTATGCAATTGAACCCGCTGAAAGTCCACTTTTATCTGGTGGCAAGGCAAGTCCTCACAAGATACAAGGCATTGGTGGTAATTTCATACCCAAAAACTTGGATTTTGACATACTAGATGGAATAGTTGATGTTAAAAGTGTTGATGCTATTAAAATGTCAAGACAACTTGCAAAAGATGAGGGTCTTGCTGTAGGAATATCATCTGGTGCGAATGTAGTAGGTGCAATTAAAATAGCAGATAAATTAGGAAAAGGAAAGGTTGTAGTTACAGTTTTACCAGATACTGGTGAAAGATATCTGTCAACTGAATTATACGGAAATGATAAGCTATAACGAATATAAAGAAGAATTAATTAAAAATGCATTAAATAATGATCCAGCACTAAAAAGTGAGGAGGAAGCTATCCTCTTCTCAGCTGGTATAAAAGCTTTATTATCACATTACATAGCCCACAACCTCTATCTTGAGGGCAAATTATATGAGGCACAAGAAACAGCTTATAAGGCAAGGATGGAAACAGGAATTGAAATCCATCCTGGAGCTAAAATAGGGCGTAGATGCTATATAGATCATGGTATGGGAGTTGTAATAGGAGAAACGGCTGAGATAGGCGATGATGTATTAATGTATCATTCAGTGACCTTAGGTGCAGTTACGAATGAGAGAGTTAAAAGACATCCAACCATTGGAAATAACGTAATGATTGGTGCTGGAGCGGTTATCCTTGGAAATATAAATATAGGTGATAACACTCAGATAGGCGCAAATTCTGTTGTCCTTAAGGATGTACCTGCAAATTCAACAGCAGTAGGAGTACCTGCAAGAATAATAAGCCACAAAAAGTAGTTTTAGACTACTTTTTTTAATTATAAGAAAACTTTTTCGTATAATTATAATTAAATGGTATAATAATTATTGGAATATAAAAATTTCCATATTATTGGAGGTGATATGATGTTTAATAATATTAATCCAATTGTTGTTCTCATCATAGTTGTCGCCTTCGTATTGTTAGCTTTTTATTTTGGCTATCTTTATCGAAAGAAAATTGGTGAATCTGTAATAGGCGGTGCTGAAAACCTAAGTAGGCAAATTATAGATGATGCTAATAAACAAGCGGAAGCATTAAGAAGAGAAACTCTAATTGATGCTAAAGATGAGATTTCAAGATTGAAATCTGAAAATGAAGAAATGCTAAATCAAGCAAGAAATGATCTAAATAAAAGAGAAGCTCGCTTGATTAAGAAAGAGGAAAGTTTAGACAATCGATCTTTATTGATTGACAAAAAATCTGATCAAATCTCTAGTGATCAGAAAAAGTTGAAGCAAAAAGAAGAAAAAATTGACAAATTAATTGAACAACAAGAGTTGGAATTACAAAATATCGCTGGACTAACCAACAATGAGGCTAAAGAAATTATTCTAGCAAGGGTTAAATCAGAAACTATTCATGAATCAGCCAGAATGATTAAAGAGGCCGAAGAAAGAGTGAAGCTTGAAAGTAAAAAAATTGCTACAGAAATTATTACTACAACAATTCAGAGATTTGCTCCTGAGCTTGTAGCTGAAAATACAGTTTCTGTTATATCCTTACCAAACGATGAAATGAAAGGTCGTATTATTGGGCGTGAAGGCCGCAATATTAGAGCTTTTGAGCAGTCTTCAGGTGTAGACTTAATAATTGATGACACTCCTGAAGCTGTAGTAATATCTTGTTTTGAACCTGTTAGACGTGAAATTGCAAAAGTAGCATTAGAAAAATTAATTCAAGATGGAAGAATAAATCCATCAAGGATTGAAGAAATGCTAGAAAAAGCTGCTGACGAAGTAGAAGCAAGAATTATTGAAGATGGTGAAGCTGCTGCTGAAAAAGTAGGAATCATAAACTTACATCCTCAACTAATTAGACTTGTAGGTAAAATGAAATTTAGAACATCCTACGGTCAAAACATTCTAAAACACTCTGTGGAAGTAGCTTTACTTGCAGGGATGCTAGCAGAAGAAGTTGGAGCAGACAGTCAGCTAGCTAAAAGAGGTGGGCTTCTTCACGATTTAGGAAAAGCAATTGATCAAGAACAAGAAGGTACTCATATAGCCTTGGGTGTAGAAGCTGCTAAGAAATATGGCGAAAACAAATATGTTATCAATGCTATTGAATCGCACCATGGTGACGTAGAACCAAATTGTGTAGAATCAATATTAGTTCAAACTGCAGATGCTATAAGTGCAGCTAGACCAGGAGCTAGACGTGAAAGTCTAGAAAGCTATATTAAGAGATTGGAAAAACTTGAATTGATAGCTAATTCCTTTGACGGAGTAGAAAAATCTTTTGCCCTACAAGCTGGTAGAGAATTAAGAATATTAGTAAAACCTGAAAAGATTTCTGATGATGAAATGATTGTAATTGCTAGAGAGATTGCAAAGAAAATTGAAAATGAATTAGAATATCCAGGTGAAATCAAAGTGAACTTATTAAGAGAGTCCAAAGCGATAGACTATGCAAAATAATTAGCATTTAAGGCTGCCATTATTATTATGGCAGTTTTTTTATTGTTTAGATCCAAGGTGGATTTATATTATGATTTTTTTAAAATAGCTTAAAAGCTAAAATTGAGCGATGATTTTAATGGGTCATTAATAGTTTTTCTAATTGTGGCCCGAAATATTCATTAACAACTAATCCTTGGGTAGTAATATTAAATCTGTGTTAAAATTACTCGTAAGCGAAATCCTTATTAGTTTATTTTTTTCTTTTTACTTCACAAAATTTCATAAGCTTGAGTTCTATCTTTCAATTTTTAAATATAGAGTTTTATACCGTGATATCCTACTATGGATAAAATTATTGTAATTCATTTAAATAAAACACTCATAATATATTTTATACGAATCAGAAGAGAAGATTAGAAAAATAAATTATTGCACAAAATAATAATTTTGTGCAATAATTGAAAAATTTTTTGTAAAAAGTACAATTAGATTATATGTTAGAGAAATTGCACATTTAATATTGATGGAGACTTTATGCACGAATTTATTAGACCACTTATACTTATAGATTATTTAAATTATTTGAAATCAATCAAAGGACTATCAAAATCTACGATTAAAGAATACACTTATGACTTAGAAGCTTTTATTGAATTTCAATTGATAAGAAAATTATATAACAATGATAGACAAGATTATATGGATAACTTTAATCCATCAAAAATAAACGAATATGCAAATGAGAATTTTTTTGAGAATTTGAATATACAAGATTTTTATGCTTTTCTTTCCTATTTGGATAATCACAAAAATGACACCGCAACTACTAGATCAAGAAAAATTTCTGCTATTAAATCTTTTTATAAGTATATGTATAGTGAAATTGAGATAATAGATAATAATGTAGCAGATAAACTAACAAATCCAAAAATTAGTCAAAGACAGCCTATCTATCTTACCCTAAACGAGACTGAAATACTTTTAGCAACAATTAGCAAAGAACAAAATGAATTCCTAAGAGCCAGAGATATGGCAATAGTCTTTACCTTTCTTACAACTGGAATGAGGTTATCAGAACTTGTTTCAATTGACTTATCTGATGTAAACAAAGATAACTTCAAGATAATAGGTAAAGGAAATAAAGAAAGAACGGTTTATCTTACTAGCAATTGCCAAGAATTGATCAATATTTACATTATAAAAAGATCTGAATACCTTAAAGACGACAGTATAAATGCTTTATTTGTATCGACTAGAAAAAAGAGAATATCTAATAGAACAGTTCAGGCTACGATTGATAAATATTTGGAAAAAGCAGGTTTCGATACTAAAATCTATTCAACCCACAAATTAAGACACACTGCTGCCACTCTTATGTATAAGTATGGCAATGTAGATATAAGAGCCCTAAAGGATATTTTAGGGCATGCATCAGTATCTACAACGCAAATATATACCCATTTAGATGATGATGACCTTAAGGATGCTGTAAATAAGAATCCACTTTCTGGATTAGAATTTTAAATCAAAAAAAGAATGCACAATATTGCACTCAGATTTTTTAAGAATATGGAGTGTTTTAACGTACATTCTTTTTTATTAAATATTTCTATATAAAATTATTTTTATCAAACCTATCTAGAACAATTTTAAGAGCTAACTTGCCATGGTAGTAATTAAGCCCTCCTTGAAGATAAGCCATATAAGGTTCTCTTAGTGGACCATCAGCAGATAATTCTGATGTAGCTCCTTCCACAAATCCTCCAGCTGCCATTATCACAGGATCTTCATATCCTGGCATAGGATATGCTTCCGGAATAAATGTAGAATCAACGGAACAAGCTTCCTGGATAGCTTTACAAAAAGTTTTTAATTTTTCAGGATCATTTAATTCAATTGCAAGTATCACATCTGATCTTGGGTCAGTCAGATTTGGAGTGACATTATAACCTAGTTTATTAAATACACTTGCAAACAACAAAGCAACTTTGAGAGCTTCTTTGACAACATGAGGTGCAAAATAAAGACCTTCTGCTACAAGTCTATTTGTACCAAAACTAAGGCCTTCATCCTTGCCGATACCAGGTGCGGTCAAGGTGTTTGAGCAGTATTCAATCAAGTCTTCCCTTCCGCTTATATAGCCACCTGTAATAGCTATACCCCCTCCTAAGTTTTTAATTAATGAACCTGCAACAATATCAGCACCAACTTCTATTGGCTCCCTAGTTTCGGTAAATTCCCCATAACAATTATCTATGAAAACTATTGCATTTTTATTTGCTTTCCTAACTTCATTAATCGCTTTTTCGATTTCATCAATAGTAAAAGCTCTCCTTTGAGTATAACCTGTTGATCTTTGAATAAGTACAACTTTAGTCTTAGCATCAATCTTATCTCTAATTTCGGAGTATTTAATCAAATTATTATCATCTAGATCTAGCTTGTCGTACAAAATACCCTTTTCTAAAAGGGATCCCTTCTTATTTCCTGCTATTCCTATAACTTGCTGCATTGTGTCGTAAGGATCATCTGTGATTGATAAAATTTTATCTCCATGATTTAATAGAGAAAATAATACTATTGATAGAGCGTGGGTTCCAGACACAATAGAGGGCCTTACTAAACTATCTTCAGCCTTAAATATAGAAGAAAAAATTTTCTCAATTGTATCCCTGCCAGTATCTGCATATCCATAACCTGTAGCTTGGAAAAAGTCAGAAGATTGAAGAGCGTTCTCATTAAAGGCTTTCATAACCTTTAGTTGATTAAATTCACTAATTTTCTCGTGCTGATTAAATTTTTTTTCAAGTTCTTTTTCAGCTTCTTCAATTAAAACATCAAACTTGTCATCTATATCATAATTTTTATATAATTCGTTAAAATTCATACATACCCTTTATTAAATCTTCTATAATACTTGTAGCATCATCTTTTGTCAGATCATCCAAGTATATTTCATGGGAAAATGGATAGTCAAGATATCTTTTCATCCAAGTTATCTGCCTTTTTGCGTAGCGTCTTGTATTTCTTTGAATAATACTAATCATCTTATCAAGCTTAATTTCCCCTCTCAAATAAGGAAATATTTCCTTATATCCAATAGCCGCCATAGATTGAGAGTTTTCATTAAGCTTATATTTATCAACTAAATACTTAAACTCATCAACTAAGCCAGAATCAATCATATCTACCACTCTATTATTAATTCTTTTATAGAGGATTTCTCTGTTTTTATAATTTAAGAAAAATAAAATAGGATCAATATCTTTATTTAAAACTTTTTCACCTGTTCTTTTATTTGATGGCTTTTCACCTGTTATTTCATAGATTTCTAAAGCTCTTATAATCCTATTTTCTTCATTGAAGTGGTATTTATTTGCTGTTTCTGGATCTATCTTCAAAAGTTTTTCGTATAGATATTCTGAACCTTTTAAATTCGCTATATTTTGAAGTTCGTTTCGGATTTTTTCATCTTTTTCAACCTCTCCATAGTTCATATCAAATAATAGAGAGTCTATATATAAGCCAGTTCCACCAGTTACTATGGGCATAACTGATCTTGAATTTAAGATACTTATTATATTTTTAGAATCATTCATAAAATCATTCACCGAGAAATTTTGATCAGGATCAATTAAGTTTAACATGTGATGTTCAACTTCAAAAGGGTCTAATACTTTATTTGTACCAATATCCATTTCCCTATAAACCTGCTGGCTATCAGCAGAAATAATCTGACCTGATATTTTTTTGGCTATATTAATTGCAATATCACTTTTGCCACTAGCAGTAGGACCTGTTATAACTATAAATTTATCTTTCAAAATATCTCTCCAATTCTTTCTCTTCAATAGAAACTATTGTTGGTTTTCCATCATAATTCTTATAAGGATCTTCTTCTTTCATTAAACTCTTATATAATTCTTCCGCCTCGTATTTATTGATACTATGACCTTTTCTAAACGATAAACTCTTTACTATCTTTCTTAAATCTGTGTAGATAACTTCATCATTATTATCAAAGTCTATATCTAAAATTTCATAAAAAAAAGCATCATTTTGTGGGATTTCAAATATTAGTGGTAACTCTCTAATAACAAGAGTAGTATTAGAAATTAATTCCGCATCAAATCCCAACCTTTCAAAAATTTCTTTTTTAGATTCAAATTTTTCTATATCTAAATTATTTAAACTAATTTTAATAGGATTTAAAAGTTGTTGTCTATTTATATTCTTATTATTAAAATCTTTGATGAATTTAGTCATTTGTATCTTTTCTTCAGCTTTTCTATGGTCTAGTATATATAATTTATCCTTATCTTCAAAAACTGAATACCTTTTAAATATAGAAGTTTTATATGTCGGAATATTTATATCATCAACAAATGAGGTCTCTTCAAGTAATTCTTCTTCAATAAAATTATCAAATTCTAGTTTTTTATTAGTATCAAAAAACTCATCATCTTTACTAGTGACATATTGGGTATCTTTCTCTCTTACGACCATGTTTGTTGGAGAATACTTATCAAGAATAGCTTTATAGTCGGTAAAATCTAGTAATTCTTCGCTTTTAGTCTCGTTAAGGTGAAGACTTTTGATTTCTTTGTTTTTCCCTAATAAATTTCTGATACTGTTATTTATGAGATCTAAGAGCTCTTCTTCATATGAGAACTTGATTATTTTTTTATTTGGATGAATATTCACATCGATATTTTTAGGGTTTGTGAATATAAATATAAAGAAAGCCGGAAATCTAGCATCAGGAATAAGTGATTGGTATTGAGATTCAATTACTCTTGTAATTTCATCGCTTTCAATAAGTCTATTGTTAACAAAAATATATTGCATAGACCTATTTCCCCTGTAGTAATTTGCTTGAGAGATAGCGCCTGTAATATCATATGATTTATTTTTAGCTTCAAAACTTAATAGATTTTCTTCTAGTAAACTATCTAGGAGATCGGATACTCTGTATTTTAAATCATAATTTGCCTTTGACTGAAACTGGACATTATTATCTTTAATGTACTTAAAAGAAATATTTTTATAACCTATAGCAAAGGCATACATTAGTCTACTTATTTTATTAGCTTCAGCTATGTCAGATTTTAAAAATTTTCTTCTAGCAGGTATGTTGTAAAATAAATCTTCAACAATAATACTAGTTCCCCTGTTTGTAGCAATAGATGTTATTTTAGACTTATTATTTTCAAATTCAATTTTCGACCCAATTTCATCTTCTTCAGTCTTAGATATTGCAGTTACCTTACTTACGGAAGAAATACTTGGCAGGGCTTCCCCTCTAAAGCCTAATGAATCTATAACATAGAGGTCATCAAAATTACTTATTTTGCTTGTAGCGTGTTTTTTAAAAGCAAGCCCTATTTCATCTCTACTTATTCCACATCCATCATCTGTGACTCTTATATAAGTTTTTCCACCATTATTTATTTCTACTGTGATATTTTTACTTCCTGCATCGACTGAATTTTCTACTAATTCTTTTATGATTGATATAGGAGATTCTATAACTTCTCCCGCTGCAATTTTGTCTACTGTTTCCTTATCTAATTCTATAATAGCCATTATATTTCACCTATTTTTTCTATTAGAATATTAAGTTTATTCATAGCTTCTAGCGGAGTTAATTCATTGATATTAATTGCTTTCGAAAGAATTATAAGTTCATCAATTTTTTTATTTTTGATATCTTCAAGAGAATTCTTTAATTCCTCGCTTTTATTTACTTCAAAAAAATCCTCATTAGATAATTTTTTCATTATATTCTTAGCATTATCGAGGATTTCATTTGGTAGACCACTTAATTTCGCCACCTCAATTCCATATGATCTATCTGACTTACCTTCTTTAATCTTTCTCAAAAATACTAAATTATTATTTTCTTCAAGTATTTCAATTTTTAGATTTTTTACATTAGCCAGTTCACTTTCGAGTATTGTTAATTCATGAAAATGAGTAGCAAAGACTGTTTTAACCTTCTTATGTTTAGACAAATATTCTACTAAAGCCATAGCTATACTAAGGCCATCATCCGAGCTAGTTCCCCTTCCAACTTCATCTAAGATTACGAAAGAATTTTTGCTCGAATTCTTGATAATATTTGAAACTTCGTTCATCTCAAGCATAAACGTAGATTCACCCTTAGAGATGTTGTCACTGGCACCAATACGAGTGAATATCTTATCACATATACCAATCTCTGCACTAGTTGCAGGCACAAAAGATCCTATTTGAGCCATTATAATAATTAAAGCCATCTGCCTCATGTAGGTAGATTTACCGGCCATGTTTGGCCCAGTTATAATTTGAATCAAGTTATCTTCTTGTCCTATATTTGTATCATTTGCTATAAATTCATTTTCTGAGAGGTTTGACTCTATTACAGGATGTCTACCATCTTTTATGATTATTTCATCATTATTAGTAATAGTCGGTCTAATATATGAGTTCTTTTCAGCAATTTTTGCAAATGAATTTAAAGAGTCAATATTCGCTATCATTTTTGATAAGTTTTGAAGTCTTAAGGTTGAGTCAAGAATTTTTTGGATAACTTTATTAAATATTTCATATTCTAAAGAGTTAATTTTTTCTTTACCATTTAGAATTATTGAAGATATATTCTCCAATTCTTCTGTTGTATATCTTTCTTGGTTTTTTAAGGTTTGCTTTCTTATATAAGACTTATCAACCTTATCAACATTTGATTTTGTAACTTCTATAGAGTACCCATTATTCTTGTTATAAATTATTTTAAGGTTTTTAATACCAGTTAATTCTCTTTGCTCACTCTCATAAGAGATTAGTCTATTTTCAGCATTATCAGATGCTTTTTTAAGCTCTTCTAGTCCTTTGTCGTAAGAATCTTTAATTATACCACCTTCAGTGATATTTATTGGAGGATCATCGATTATTGCATGATCTATTATTTGATATATATCCCCAATATCTGGAAGATTTTCTCCTAAATTCTTAATTAGCTTATCTGATGAATTAATTAGAATTTTTTTAAGCTCCGGTATATCTCTTAATGAGTTTTTAAGTGATATCAAATCTCTTGCATTTGCTCTTTTATAGGATATCTTTGCTAATATCCTTTCCAAATCATAAACATTATCAAGCAGGTTTGAGATATTTCTTGATAGGATATTATCCTTATAAAATCCATCAACTAAGTCTAATCTTCTATTTATCTTTTCTTTGTCTATAAGAGGTCTTTCGAGCCATTCATGGATCATTCTGGACCCCATGACTGTATCTGCCTGGTCTAATATATTTATTAGAGAGTTTTCTTTTGTATTTGAATTTAAATTACGTGTTAACTCTAAATTTTTTCTTGTATTAGCCTCAATTTCCATATATTCATTGATTTTAAGAATTTCAATATTATTTATATGGTCTAGCCTTTCTTCATAGTATTTATAAATGTAGTCTAGCAAATTAGATAAGGCTATTATCATCAACCTCTTATCTTTAATTTTATTGAGATTTTCTTTTCCTAGATAATCATAAATATTTTTAATCCTGTTGTCAAAATCAGAAGTAAAATTAATATAATTTACAAAAATTTGATTATTTAAATTTAAATATTTTTTAATATCTTGGTTAGAAAAGTCGGTATTTAAAACTATCTCTGAAGGATTTATTTTTTCTATTTGGTCTATTGCTTTCTTACCTATACTTTGACTCAAAGCCTTTATTTCAAGACATACAAGCTTACCAGTTGAAATATCACAATAGGCCATAGCAAGACCATATTTATTTTCAAAAATTGATAAAAGGTAGTTATTCTCTTTGTTTTCTAAGGATTCAATATCAGTAAGT
Source organism: Anaerococcus sp. (assembly GCA_043426375.1). GTDB lineage: Bacteria > Bacillota > Clostridia > Tissierellales > Peptoniphilaceae > Anaerococcus. Next base: position 62,501 of record JBHWRC010000086.1, on the reverse strand, counting down.
GTACCTGGCGTAATAACTCTTGTTATAGCTCTTTTAACCAGACCTTTAGCCTCTTTAGGATCTTCAATTTGATCACAAAGTGCCACTTTGTATCCTTTTTTTACAAGCCTATTTACATAAGTATCTATTACATGCTGAGGTACACCGCACATAGGCGCCCTATCTTCATGTCCACACTCTTTGCCTGTAAGAGTAAGTGATAGAACTTTTGCTGTTATGATTGCATCATCGAAAAAAGTTTCGTAAAAGTCTCCTACTCTATAAAGCAATAATGAATCTTTAAAATCATTTTTTATATCAACATAATGCCTTAACATTGGAGTCAATTTTTCGTATTTAAATTTACTAGTCATATTTTACCTATTCTAACTATTTCTAATAAAATAAACTGTTACATATACGCAACAGTCTATCTATTGAATATTAAGTGTCTTTACATTTGTAATCCAGCTATTGGCACTTTTGCTTGTTGTGTCTATTATTACAAGCGTACCGTAAGATGGATTGTAATCGGCTACAGGATTACCATCAATCTTATAAACTAAATAGACCCTATCCACCTCTAAGGCTATAGACATAGGAAATCTATTTGAATTTCCTTCAGTATCTTCTATTGAAACTATTGGCCTTTCTCTTAAATTGTAATCAAGGTTTCCAATAAGTTTTTCTAAGGAAACTCCTTCTATTTTTATTTTTTCCAATCCATTATTAATATAGACTTCTTTCTTAGCGCTACCTTTATTTTTAAGCTCTTTTATAGAGTATGATTTAATTTCATCCCCATTACCTTTTAAAATCACAATATCATTCTCATATTTAGCCATATTTATATCATCTATTTTACTTTTTGCGAAATACCCTATGATGGTTAAGACTAGTATAATCGCAGCTAATAAGAATAAATTATATTTATTTTTTCTAATAAACTTATTCATAATATTTAATTGCCGGTTGAACCAAATCCACCGTCGCCTCTTTTACTATCTGTAAGCTCATCTACTTTTTTGATTTCGCATCTTAGGTAAGGTTGGATTACTAATTGAGCAAGTCTATCACCGTTTTGTATAATCTGTTCATTTTCACCATAATTATAGAAGAATACCATTAACTCTCCCCTATAATCAGAGTCAATTATCCCTACTGTATTTGCAAGCATTAGTTGTTTTTTAACACCTGTAGATGATCTTGGATAAACTGCCCCAAAGTGACCTTCTGGTATCTCAACGAATAATCCAGTATGAATCTTAACAGTTTCTTTGGGTTTTATGGTTAGATCCGATTCTGTTTTGCAATATAAATCAATACCTGCAGCATGCTCAGTCGCATAGGCAGGTGTGTTTGAATTAGTTTTAATCTTTAAAATATTGTTAGTCATTTTCACTCACCTTCTATAAATTAATATACCAATTTTGGCCCCCTTTTACAATTGCAACTATAATATAGAGAAATATAAATTATGAAAATTTAACAATACGTTTTTTACAGAACATTTCAATTGATACAAAAATAACCCAGAGAAAGGTGAACAACAAAAAACATCTACAGAAGGTTAACTCAAATTGGCAAATGTACTAAAAAATGAACTAGAAAATTTATGGCAGATGCAAAAGTTATAATTCATGGTAAGTCTATCCAGCCAAGCAGTGCAAAAAACACCATAATTAACTCTATATGGGTCGAAAATGAATTTGTTAGTCTTTGGGATTATGTAAGACGCCCAGAGCATACAGAGGGCTATAAAGGCTTTTCCATTTGTTAAGTATAAACGGAGACATTGAAACCACAAAAATGGAATATATAATTCGTGACCATGATAGGGGCACTTTTGAGAAAATGAAATAAGAAATGCAATATAACGCTTATTATCATAATAAGGAATATGGAGATATAATTGAATTAGAGATATCTGATAGCTATTTCAACATGGGTGATGTTATAAAGTACCATATAGAAATAGTTGATTATGCTAAAAAAGCTATGGAGAATCTTGATATCAAACCAATTATCTATCCAATGAAAGGCAGCACTGATGGATCAAAACTTTCATTTATGGGGCTTCCATGTCCAAATTTTTCACTGGGGCATGAATTTCCATGGTATATACGAATTAATTCCGATAGAACATACGGAAAAATCTAGTCAAGTTATTCTAGAAATTGTAAGAATAATTGAGAAGTCAAACTAAGAAAATGATTGTATTATTTTGCTTTTTATAGTATTATAGATATATACGAAGTACATAATTCATTAAATAAGAAAGGAGATATTATGACGGATCAAAAAATTACAAACCAAAATCAATACAGAGGTAACGACGAACTTGACAAAAAAGTCAGAGAAGAAAATAAGGAAACTGGCGGTGAATCATTAGATAAAAAATTAAGCCCTGATCAAGAAAACCTTAGATCAATCTCTGACGAAGCTGATGAAAACTCAAACGTTGGTGCTGAAGCAAGAAGAACAAGAGCAGACTTCTCTGAAAATCCTTCAGAAGACTAAAAAATATTTTAAAAGCTAGCCGAATAGCTAGCTTTTTTAGTCCTCTATTTTTTTTCTTAATATATCTCCCTTTTCTAAAGGTAGATCTATTTTTATCATAAGAAGTTGTTTTGGTTTATTTGCAACCTCTATTTCATTGCCTTTTTCATCTTCCATATGGTCAATTGTTATAGTATAAAAATCTTTGCTATTTCCAAATATTTCTATTTCATCATTTTTGAAAAATCTATTTCTTTGTTCAATTGTAGCAATCTTAGATTTCACATCATAATCCTTTACTATTCCAATAAAATCATAGTTTCTTATATAAGATGAAGTAGTGTAGATTTGATCATTTTCATCAGGTTTATTGTAGAAAAATCCCTTAGTAAAATGTCTGTGACTTGCTTTATTTATCTCATCAAAATATTTTTTACTAATTTCTTTGCTGAAATTACCTTCATAATAACTATCAATTACTTGTCTATAAGATCTTATAACTGTTGCAACATAGAAAGGTGTCTTCATTCTTCCTTCGATTTTAAAACTGTCTATGCCAGCTTCTATTAACTTATCTACCTCGTCGATTAAGCATAGGTCCTTAGAGTTCATGATAAAGGTTCCACCCTGACCATCTTCTTCTATTGGGAAATATTCTCCAGGACGTGTCTCTTCTTGGAGTGAATACTTCCACCTACAAGGTTGAGCACAATCTCCTCTATTTGCATCTCTTCCGGTCATATAACTTGATAGAAGACATCTTCCAGAATAAGAAATACACATTGCCCCATGGATAAAACATTCTATCTCCATATCTTTTGGAGTATTTTTTCTAATATCAGTTATCTCTTTTAGAGAAAGCTCTCTAGCAAGTATTATTCTTTTTGCCCCCATTTCATACCAAAAATTAACTGTAGCAGAGTTTGTAACAGAAGCTTGAGTTGAAATGTGTAGATCTATATCTGTATGCTTCTTAGCAAGGGCAAATATACCTGGATCTGATATTATTAGGGCATCAATACCGATAGTGTTTAGATTTTCGAGATACTCTACAATTCCTTCCATATCCGCATCATGAGGCATTATATTCATTGTTACATGTACTCTTACACCTTTACTATGAGCATATTCTACGGCTTTTTCTAATTCCTCGTTATTAAAATTTTTGGCATTTGCTCTTAAGCCAAAGTTATCTCCTGCAAGATATACTGCATCTGCACCAAATTTTATTGCTGTTTTTAATTTTTCAAAATCCCCTGCGGGCGCTAATAATTCTACTTTTTTATTATTCATTATCTCTCCTAACACTTAGGGTAAGTCCATCACCTATAGGTATCACAGATGTGGCAAAGTCTTCTAAATCTGTTATATAGGCTAGAAAATTCCTAAGTCTTTTTACTAAAGTATTTTTTCTTTTTTCCATGATATCATCATTACAAACTTCTCCTCTAAACAGGACATTGTCTGCAATAATAATCCCCCCGTCATTTAAAAGTTTACTTGCCATTTTGAAATAATCTAAATACCTAGACTTATTTGCATCAATAAAAACAAAATCAAAGCCTTGATCAATATTTCTCAAGGCTTTCATTGCGTCGTCATTAATTAAATTGACATTTACATTGTATTTTTTAAAATTTTCTTGTGCAATACTGGCTGTTTTTTTATCAAGTTCTATTGTTGTTATTTCTGCATTAGTATATTTGCAAAAGCAAAGTGATGAATATCCAATTGCTGTACCTATTTCCAATATAGTTTTGGGCTTTGAAATTTGTAAGATACTCACAATAAGTTCCTTAGTCTGGCTATTCATTATTGGTACATTATTTTCAATTGCATACTTTCTTATATCAACAAAGTCAGTATCATTAAGAAGATCCTCTATAAATTGTAAAGTATGCTCATAATTAATATTTGCCATCTTCTATCTCTGATATAACTGGAAGTATCATAGGATCTCTTCCTAGTTCATTATAAATATAGGATTTCAAGTCTTCTCTGATTTGATATTTTATTTGGCTTAAAGCTTTTATATCTTCTTTTTTACACTTATTTATCGATCTTAATACAACATCTTTTGCATTTTCTATTATATCCTGGTTCTCTTTTACGTATACAAAACCACGTGAGACAATTTCTGGACCTGCTAGAAGCTCTTGAGTGTGTCTATCAAAGGTAATTGACACTACCATTAATCCGTCTTCTGATAAGTGTTTTCTGTCCTTAAGAACAATATTACCAACATCACCTATGCCTGAACCATCTACTAAAACATTACCTGCTTGCACTTTTCCTTTAATACCTGCAGATTTCTTTGTAAATTCAACTATATCACCATTTTCCAATATGAAAATATTCTCTTTTGCCTGTCCCATATCTTGAGCTATATCAGAATGTTTTTGTAATTGTCTAATTTCACCATGGGCTGGAATAAGATATTTTGGAGTTGTAAGTTGATACATTAGTTTTATTTCTTCTTGACAAGCGTGTCCTGATGCATGGACTTTTGCTAGAGACGAATATATTATTTTACAGCCTATCTTTGTTAGGTTATTTATGGTTGTATTTATTGCCATTTCATTTCCTGGTATAGCAGATGAAGATAAAATAACCATATCTGTTTCATTTAGGCTTATTTGTTTATGTTCTTTATTAGCCATTCTTGTAAGTGCACTTAATGGCTCTCCTTGTGTACCTGTGGATAAGATTACAAGTTCGTCGTCTGCATATTTTTTAATTGCCTTCATATCAATTAGGGTATTTTTCTTTATTTTTAAATAGCCTAATTCATTTGCAATTCTAACGTTATTAAGCATTGATCTACCAGAAAGAGCTACTTTTCTGTTGTATTTTTCTGCAGCTGTGATTATCTGTTGAACCCTATGAAGGTTAGATGCAAAGGTAGCAACAATTATTCTTGATTTAGCTTGACCAAGTATTTTTACAAAGGTTTCACCAACTACTTTTTCGCTTAGGGAAAATCCTTCTCTTTCAACGTTTGTTGAGTCTGCAAAAAGTGCAAGTATACCTTTTTTACCAAGCTCAGCTAGTCTTTGTATATCAGTAGGGTCATTGTCGATTGGTGTAAAGTCCATCTTGAAGTCACCTGTAAATAATATTGTTCCTACTGGTGATTTTACTGCTATAGCGCAAGCATCGGGAATAGAGTGGCTCACTCTTATAAATTCACAACTTAAGCTGCCTGCTTTTACAGTATTGTTGACATTTACCATCTTTATTTTATTCGAATTAAGTCCGTGTTCTTTAAACTTATTTTCAAGAAGTCCTTTGGTAAGTTTTGAAGTGTAAACGTTAGTATCTATATTCTTTAAAAAATATGGGATAGCTCCAACGTGGTCTTCATGGCCGTGAGTTACAAAAATCCCCCTCAATTTGTGTTTGTTTTCTTCTACATAGGTAAAGTCAGGTATTACAATATCTACACCAAGCATCTCGTCATCAGGAAATGTAAGACCGCAATCAATCATTATCATGTCATTTCCATATTCTACTAATGTACAGTTCTTACCTACTTCGTGTAACCCCCCTATTGGGATTACTCTTAATTTCTTTTCATTTGTCATTACTTCTCCTTATTATTCTGACAGTCGGAACAGATTCCATAGATTCTTAAAGAATAATAAGATAGATCAAAATTGTAATCCTTTTTTAGAGAACTTTTAACATCATCAACAGATAAAAACTCATCTTCTAAAATTTTGCCACAAGATGTGCAAATAATATGATCGTGGTGGTCATTATCTGAGTTCATAATCTCATAAGTATAAGCTTGATCTGTAAATTCTTGTTTGTTAACTATACCCAGCTCTTCAAATATATTTAAAGTTCTGTACACAGTTGCAATACCCACTTGCTTATGATCCTCGTGAACAATTGAAAATAGTTGTTCAGGTGTTAAGTGTTTTTCTGAAGAGTTTTTTAAGACATTAAAAATTAGTTCTCTTTGTTTTGTAAATTTTTGATTATTTTCTTCAAATATACTTCTTACTTCTTCAGTGTTCATCATTCTCTCTTTTCATATCTTCATAAAACTCTATTATCTCATCTAGTTCTTTTTGATCATCTATAGATTTAAAATTTATAACGTCTCCAACTACGATTATCTCGACTAAAAGAATCATATCGTCATCAACTTCTCTTAGAGCGGCATAATTTTTATCATCTATTCCGAACGTATCTATTATATTAAATTCAACTTCATTATTATCTTCATCAAGTAAAAAGATGCTATCCATTACTTCTCCTGTCTAAAAAACTTTGCAAGATAAAGCTAGCTGCAATATTATCAATTTGTTTTTTTCTATTCTCTCGTCTAACATTCATGTCTATTAGTACACTTTCCGATTGTACAGTTGTAAGACGCTCATCTTCGTAAACAATCTCAATATCAAATCTTTTCTTTAGCAAATCAACAAAGCTTATTACTTTCATTGATTGTGGCCCTATAGTATTGTTCATATTCTTAGGCAAACCAACAACAATTTGATTTACATCTTTTTCTTTAACAATATCTTCTAGTCGATCTATGTCAGCTTTTGCTTTAGTTCTTCTTATCGTTTCAAAGGGTTGGGCGGTTACAAACAAAGGGTCGCTTAAAGCGACTCCTATTGTTTTATCCCCAACATCAAGTCCCATTATTCTAGCCATTGATGTAGTTATTTAATAATTCTTCTAATATTTTATCTCGGTCTACAGCTCTAATAAGCTTTCTTGCATTATTATGTGCAGTTATATAGGTTGGATCGCCTGATAATAGGTAACCTACTATTTGTGAAGTTGGTTTATAGCCTTTACCTTCTAAAGCCTTGTATACTGTTGTAAGAATCTCTCTAATGTCATTTTTTTCAATGTCTTCTCTTTTGAAAAGCATAGTTTCATTAAGCTTATTATCGGTCATCTTATTGCTCCTTTATTATTTCATAAGCCCTATTAAGTGCTTTTTCTAAGGCAGAAATATCATTTCCGCCCGCTTGAGCGAAGTTCTTTCTACCTCCACCATTACCGCCTGTTATTTGAGCTATTTCTCTAACAATTTTACCAGCATTGTATCTTCCTGTTAACTTGTCATCAACAGAAACAGTAAATACAATTTTATCAGTAACTGTAGCAAATACAATTATTAAATTATCGTATTCATTCTTAATCCTATTTTCTAAATCTCTTAATTCATCTACACTAGTATTCTCAAACTTTGCCACTAAAAGATTTATTCCATTAATATTCTTAATCTCACCTTTTAGCTCGTCATAGATATCCTTATTAGATTGACTTTTAAGTCTTTTTATTTCATCATCTTTTGACTCAATTTCGGATTTTAGAGATTTTATCTTAGAATCAATATTATTTACATTTGAATTTAAAATCTTTGCAATTTCTTTGATTCTATTTTCTCTTTTAATCATATCCTCAAAGACTGCCTTACCTGTTATAGCTTCTATCCTTCTTACACCTGCAGCAGCTGATGATTCAGATTTTATTTTAAAAATTAATACTTCTGCTGTGTTATTTACATGACAACCACCACATAATTCAATTGAATAATCACCCATAGACACAACCCTTACAACATCTTTGTATTTATCTTCAAACAATGCAACAGCCCCAAGTTCTTCAGATTTTTTATAATCCATGTACTCTTTTCTAACTGGTAATTGTTCTCTAATTTTTTTGTTGATTATGTTTTCAATATCTCTAATTTCCTTAGAACTTAAAGCTTCATTATAGGTAAAATCAAATCTTAGCTTGTCCTCATCTACGAGTGAACCTGCTTGCTTGATATCTTCGCCTAAAACATCTTTCAGTGCCTTATCTAATAAGTGAGTAGCTGAGTGATTTCTTTGTATGTCATACCTTCTGTCTAGGTCAATTACGAATTCTGCTACAGAATTTTTCTTAATTTCGCCCTCTATAACTTCTACATAATGGAATATTACGTCATTTTTCTTTTGGACATCAATAACTTTTGCGCAAGCATCTTTTGTTTTGATATATCCAGTATCAGCGACTTGACCGCCTCCTTCTGGATAGAATGAAGTCTTATTACTTACAATTATACCTTTGCTAGCTTGATTTATCGAAGTTTTTTCAATTCCATCTTCAAATATCGCTAAAATGTCAGCCTCTATATCAAATTTATCATAACCAACAAATTCGGTTTTTTCTAAGTGGTCTATAGCTAAGTTGTCGTGTCTATGATTATTGTCGGTTTTTCTAGCATTCCTTGCTAAATTTCTTTGATTTTCCATTTCTTCTTCAAATTTATATACATCTACATCTAGATTTTTCTCCTCCAGGATTTCTCTAGTCAGATCAAGAGGAAAACCATATGTGTCGTATAGTTTGAAAGCTTCACTTCCATCAAGTATTTTTTGTTTATTCTTTTCTATTTCGAATATTAAATTTTCTAGTTTTTCTAGACCTTGGTTTATAGTCTTTTGGAACCTTTCTTCCTCATCACTTATATCTTTGTGTATCTTAGCAGCGTTATCAATTAACTCATCATATTCGAACTTGTAAGTATCAATTACCTTATCTACAACTTTATTTAAGAATGGTCCTTGGATTCCTAAAAGTTTACCGTGTCTATAAGCTCTTCTTATTAGCCTTCTAAGAACGTAACCTCTTTTTTCATTTGATGGTATGACTCCATCAGAAACTAGGAAAGTCATAGCCTTTGCGTGGTCAGCAATAACTCTAATGGATATATCATCAGATTTATTGGTTTTATATTTTTTACCAGATGATTTTTCTATTTCAGAAATTATTTCAGCCATTACATCTATTTCGAAGATATTATCCTTACCTTGAAGAACCATTGCAATTCTTTCAAGACCCATTCCAGTATCTATATTCGGATGGGCGAGATCTGTATAATTTCCTTTATTATCTTTATTAAATTGTGTAAATACTAGGTTCCATACTTCCATAAACCTGTCAGAGTCATCATTTCCAGGCTTATTATCATTTTCATCAATAGCTTTTTCCGCTCCCCTATCTACGAAAATTTCAGAGCATGGGCCACATGGCCCTACTTCCAGTTCCCAGAAGTTATCTTCCTTACCTTGCCTTAGAATTCTTTCGGAAGGCATTCCTATCTCATCATGCCAGATATCATAAGCTTCGTAGTCCTCATAGAATACGGTAACCCATAAATCATCTTTGCTTATTTCAAGCTTTTCGGTTAGGAATTCATAAGCCCAAGTAATAGCTTCTCTTTTAAAGTAATCTCCAAATGAGAAGTTGCCAAGCATTTCAAAAAAAGTACCATGACGCTCGGTCTTACCTACTCTTTCTATATCACCGGTTCTAACACATCTTTGAGAAGATGTAGCTTTATTATTTTTCATTTTTAATTCGCCAGTAAAATATTTTTTTAATGGTGCCATACCAGCATTTATTAGTAATAGGGTATCATCATCAATTGGTGTTAATGGAAATGATTTTAATAATGTATGATTTTTTTCCTTTCCAAAAAATTCCAAATAGCTTTTTCTAAGCTCATTCATTCCTAAGTTCTTCATTAGTTCTCCTTAAATTTCATGTTGGACAATATCTTCTAAAGTTATTGAATCAATAGCAGAGTTAATAAGATTATCAAGCTTTGCAAATAGATCAAAAGTTTCGCATTTATCCAAGCACTCCACTTTGCCACTTACACACTCGCTTGTTGTCATATCTCCCTCTAAGCTTCTTAAAATCTCACCAATAGAGATTTCGGATAAATCTCTCATTGTTTTATATCCGCCCTTAGGACCCCTGCTTGATTTTATTAACTTATCTTTTTTTAGCAGTCTTACTAATTGTTCTAAATAATTTTCTGATAAATTTAAATTTTCACTTATTTCAGAGACAGGTATAAAGCCCTTGTCTTGATTTTCTGCTATATAACAAATCGCTCTTAAACCATACCTACCTCTAGTAGATAATTTCATATATACCCCTATACTGTAATCAAATCTTTCATAGCTTCAAAATACTTATCACCAATGCCACTAACATTCTTTATATCTTCAATTTTTTCAAACCTATTTTCTTGCCTATAGTCTAGAATAGCTTGTGCTCTTTTTTCTCCAACGTTAGGAAGGGTCATCAGTTCTTCTTTACTCGCCGAATTTATATTAATTTTATTTTTTTGCAAGTTTGTTGAGTCATTTGATATTTGTCCTATGGCTAGATTGGTACTGCCGTTATTTATGTTTTGATTTTCATCAATATTAGGTATGTATATTTTCATCTGATCTTCTAATCTCATTGCAAGGTTTATAGAATTAATATCAGCTTTTTCCGTTAAACCACCAGCTCTTTTAACAATATCATCCAACCTATCTCCATCATTGATATCATAAACTCCCGAATTTTTAATTTCACCAGAAATATATACTTTTTTATCCTGATTAATTAAATCATCATGTGTTTCTTTGTTGTTTTCTACCTTGTTATCCTGATCATTTTCACTTATCATGACTATTTCATCATCTTTTGTGAATTTATTTACTAATCCTTCATTAGAGAAAAAATTTGCTATAAGAAATGCAAGAAAAATCACTCCTGCAAATATTATTTTATCTTTCCTATCCTTAGACATAATAACTCCTATAAAAGGTGTGAGAGATTAGCTCTCCCACAAATCATCTAAATCATAGAATTTTCTTTGTTTTTGTGTGAAAATATGAACAATAATATCAGATACATCTATTAGAATCCATTCACCTTCACGCAAACCTTCTTTTGATATTACTTCGTGACCTTCTTTGTGAAGATCATCTTCAATATAATCTGCAAGTGCTCTAGTTTGGTTAATTGAATTACCAGTAGCAATTACAAAATAGTCAGCTACAGACGAATCTTCAAGCTTTATTACCTTAATATCCTCAGCTAATTTATCTTCAAGTGTTTTTACTATCCTATCTAGTTTTTCCATTTCTCTCCTCAATTAAGTAATTTCTTGCTATAAAACTTAAAGGATTTATTATAGCTTTTTTGCTTATTAAAAAAATAATACTGCTATCTAGTAGCATAAGCATTGTTTTATCTAAATCTTTCCTAGAAGCATCTCTTATATTATTTATACCTTCAAAATCTCTTCTAGGCTCTATCGCATCCGCTATAAAAATAATCTTTTCTAAAATAGTCATAGATTCCTTGCCAGTTGTATGATATCTTATAGCATCTAATATATCCTTATCAGATATATTATACACTTTTTTTGCTACTTCTGCTCCTATAAATGAATGTAAAACAGGATCCTTTAAAGAAATCACATTGTATGTTGAAATATCTATATTTAACTTTTCAATATATTTTTCTTCATTATATTTCGCACAATCATGGGTTAATCCTGCTATATAAGCTTTTTCCTCATCTACTTCATATATTTGTGCTAGGTCTTGAGCCAACTGTGCAACTCTTAAGGAGTGTTTATATCTTCTTTCTCCAATATCTTCGATAAGTTTCTCCTTAATTTTTTCTATATTATACATATAGACCCCTAGTTCTAATTATATATTCGACTTCATCTTTGACTAAGTATTTAATACTCTTATTTTCTTTAACAAGTGTCCTGACAAGAGTAGATGATATATTAATATTTAAGCTATTTAATAGAAAAATATTTGGATTATCTTTTTTTACTTTTTGAACCATTTTTACAAGATCACTATCCTTATCAATACCCTCTCTAGCAAACACAATGATATTATAATCTAGTACATCTTCGTAATTTCTCCAAGTATCTATTGTCATAAATGAATCTTCGCCCATTATATAGAATATATCATGGCCCTTTAATGCCTCTGTGAAATATTCTAAAGTATTATGGGTGTATATGACTTTGTCTGTGTCAGATTCGTATGTTGATAAAATTATTTTAGGGTTATCTTTAATAGCCTCACTAACCATCTCTACCCTTATATCTGTATCAGTTTTATCTTTATGTTTTTTATGAGGTGGGTTTGAACTAGGTAAGATTACCACCTTATCTAGATTCATATCATTAATAGCATTTTCTATAACAATCAAATGTCCAACATGAATCGGGTCAAATGTCCCACCATACAATCCTATTCTCATTATAAATTATACAAATTTTTGTCGCTTTTTTTGTATATAGTAATAATTGATCCTATGTGAGAAATAAATTCACAGTTAAGTTTTTCTATTATTGTGTCAACTATATAATCAGCATCATCTAAATTGTTATTTAGAATTTTGATCTTAATTAATTCCCTAGCTTCTAAAGCTTCATCTATAGCCTCAAGTAGTTTATCAGAAATTGATAGTTTTCCGATGTTAATTATTGGCTTAAAATCATGTGCTTCATGCTTTAGCATAGCTCTTTGTTTACCTGTTAGCATAATTCTCTCCTATTCGTAATATTCGAAGACAATATCGCCTACTGCAACGCTATCGCCATCTTCTATTCCCATTTCTTTTAGTTTATCAAATACTTCCATTTCTCTAAGTGTAGATTCAAAATAAATCATTGAATCATAGTCATCTATATTTATTTTCTTAAGCAGATTATCAACCCTCTTACCATAAACTAAGTATATTTCATTTTCTTTTCTTATATTAAGATCAAAGTCTATTTCCTTGTTGTAGAACTCCTCTAAAAAGTCCTCATCAATTTCTTCGTATAGGGCAAATTCTTCGAGCTCAGTCTTATCAAGTTCTTCTGTAACATAGTCAATCAATTCCTTGATTCCTTCTGTAGTTGCTGCAGAAATTTTGAAGATTTTAAATTTATCTCCAAATTTTTCAATAAATTTCAAAGCATTATCGTTATGATCAAGTTCAGACTTATTTAGGGCTACAATCATAGGCTTATTTGCAAGCCCTTCATTGTACAGTTCTAATTCTTTATTTATAAGGAGAAAATCCTCTATCGGATCTCTACCTTCAAGGCCAGATATATCTAGAACATGCACTAATATCCTACATCTTTCTATATGCCTTAGAAAGTCATGCCCTAATCCTGTCCCTTCACTTGCTCCTTCAATTAGACCAGCTATGTCTGCAACTATAAAGCTTCTTTCACGGTCTACATTTACTACACCAAGGTTTGGATCTATAGTTGTAAAGTGGTAGTTAGCGATCTTAGGCTTAGCCTTTGTTATAACAGATAGGAGTGTAGATTTTCCTACGTTAGGTAGGCCTACTAGACCAACATCGGCAAGCACTTTAAGCTCAAATATTAAATCTATTTCTTGACCCTTCTTACCTGATTCAGCAAATCTTGGAGCTTGTCTAACTGAGTTTTTAAAGTGGACGTTTCCTCTTCCTCCTCTGCCTCCCTTAGCTATAATAAATTCCTCACCATCTTTTTTCATATCTTTTATTATGGTATTTGATTCAGCTTCTCTAAGAATTGTACCTACAGGAACTCTAATATAAAGGTCTTCACCTTTTTTGCCGAATTTTTTACTCTTTCCACCTTGCTCTCCATTTTCTGCCTTAAAGCTTTTCTTATATCTGAATTCTTCTAGTGTGGATAGATTCCTAGTAGCTATTATTATAATTGAACCACCGTCTCCACCATCTCCTCCAGCAGGTCCTCCTGTAGGTTCATATTTTTCTCTTCTCCAGGCAACTGCACCATTACCGCCATCTCCTGCTTTTAGGTTGATTTTTACATAATCTATCATAATTATCCTTTCATAAAAAAAGGCTTGCCGAAGGCAAGCTTAATTTTTTATCAATTATTGTGCATAAACAGATACTTGTTTTCTGCTTTTGCCTTTTCTTTCAAATTTTACAACACCTTCACACTTAGCATAAAGAGTATCATCAGCACCTCTTTTAACGTTGTTACCTGGGTGGATTTTTGTTCCTCTTTGTCTAACAATGATTGTTCCAGCGTTTACAAACTGACCATCAGCTCTTTTAACACCAAGTCTTTTAGCTCTAGAGTCTCTACCGTTTTTTGTTGAAGAAACTCCCTTTTTACTTGCAAATCTTTGTAAATTAATATTTATTATCATGATTTCTCCTTATAATTTAATTTGATGTAGCTGCTATAATTACCTAATAGTGTTTCAATTCCAATTCTAAAATAATCGAAAATTACATCTGTATCCCTATTTGGACCTTTAATTCCTACTGACATGACTACTTCATCATCAGCAAAATTAACATCATCGACATATTTATCAAGACTATTTACACAGCTATAGGCAAGTATGGTAACAGCCGAACATACAAGGTCTTTGCCATATTCATCATATTCTGCATGACCTTTAATTTCAAAACCTACTATTTCGTCTTTCTTGTTGATTAATAAGTCAACATTAATCATTAAAGACTTATGCTATTTATTTTTACTAAAGTATAAGGTTGTCTGTGGCCTTGTTTTTTACGATATTGTTTTTTAGGTTTATACTTATAAACAACAATCTTCTTATCTTTATTTTGATCTTCAACAGTTGCTGATACTTTAGCACCTTCTACAACTGGAGAACCTACTTTAAGTTCACCATTATTTGATACTAATAGTACTTGATCAAAATCTACAGTGTCACCAACTTCGTAAGCAAGTTTTTCTACTCTTACTAAGTCACCTTCTGATACTTTGTATTGTTTTCCACCTGTTTTAATAATTGCGTACATGGAAATCCTCCTATTTTTATATTCTCGCCAGCATTCGGGGATCAGAACCCTAGCTGAGCGGTCTACTCATATATATTACTTTAGAACTATCGCTTTGTCAAGCAATTTCAATTATTTCCATATTATTTATTGCATCAGTTTCTAAAGCTTCTATGTCCAATTTTTCTTCGCTCATTTTAATATATTTTAGTTTTGGTTTTGTAACAGGATTATCTGGTGCAAAAATCGAGCAGCAATCATCATATGGTTCTATGGATTTTTCGTAAGATCCCATTTTATGAGAAATATCTATGATATCTTTCTTATCCATTGCTATTAGGGGTCTGAGAATTGGAATTTCTGACGAATCATTTATTACAGATACTGATTCAATAGTTTGACTAGCAACCTGGCCTAATGATTCACCAGTAATTAGGGCTTGGTATGAGTTTGTTTCTGCTATTTTATTAGCTATTCTCATCATAAATCTTCTTGATAAAATTGTTGTCTCTCGCCTATCGCAATTTTGATTTATTGCCTTATATATATCTGCTAAATTTACTGAATATATCTTCATTTTCCCTGTATAAGAAGACATAATTTCAGCAAGGTCAACTGCTTTTTGTAAGGCTCTTTTTGAAGTAAATGGATAAGAGTGAAAATGTATACAATCTAATTTCATTCCTCTTTTAGCAACCATAAAGCCCGCAACAGGAGAATCAATACCACCTGATAATAAGAGAAGTCCATGACCTGAAGAACCTATTGGGAGTCCCCCTAGTCCTTTAAACCTCTTGGAGTAGATATATACATTATCCTTGACATCAATGAAAACTCTAAAGTTTGGATTGTGTACATCTACACTCAAATTCGGAAAATCTCTAAGAATAAAACCACCAATTTTCGCTGAAAGCTCAGGAGATTTATATTTAAAACTTTTATCTGTTCTCTTAGATTCGACTTTAAAAGTATAATTTTTGTCTGAAAAGTATTCGCTCAAATCTTCTTTACACGCAGCATATATATCTTCAATATTTTTATTTGTCTTTATTACATAGGCAACATAAGATATGCCGAATACCTTTAAAACATTATCTTTAATCTTTTCAAAATCTTTCCTATCAGCTTGTATATACAGTTTTGAAGATTCTGAATACATACCTTGGTAGTCAATACCTCTTAGGTTTCTTTTTATATTATT
This sequence comes from Anaerococcus sp., assembly GCA_043426375.1. Taxonomy (GTDB): domain Bacteria; phylum Bacillota; class Clostridia; order Tissierellales; family Peptoniphilaceae; genus Anaerococcus. The sequence continues at coordinate 46,219 of JBHWRC010000086.1, read as the reverse complement.
AATTGCAGCCTTGTAAAATACATGTCTATTTTTCCCTTTAAGGAATATTTCTCCAAAGCTTACAGCTATCATCCATTCCATCACATAACCATCCTAATCATTTCTATACTTTTTTGTAATACTTCTATCGTAAAATCTATATCTTCTTTACTTATATCGCTTGAAAAAGAAAATCTTATAGCTCCGTCAATATATTTTTTATCAACAGCTAAGGCATTAAGTACCCTACTTTCCTCACCTTTTGAACATGCTGATCCGCTTGAAACATATATTTCCTCTTCTTCTAGCATATGGAGTAAGACTTCTGCCTTAATATTTGAGAAAGCAACATCTAAAATATATGGTGAAACACACTTTTCTGGTGATATTATATATACATCCTCAATATTTCTTTCTATAAGTTCTCTAAGATAAGTGTTTAGAGATTTTATATAATCATATTTTCTAGATTCAATTTGTTCCTTAAGAGCAATTCCTGCGGCATATATAGCTGGGGAATTATTAGTTCCTGAAGATATGATTTCTTGGTAGCCACCATCTAATATCGGTTTAATCTTAGGTTGGACATTTTTTCTAATATAAAGTCCACCAAGTTGCTTTGGACCATGGAATTTATGAGCAGAAAAACTCATTATATCTACACCTAAATCATTTACATCGCAAGAAATTTTACCCATTGCTTGTGTTGCATCAATATGAATAACAATATCACTTTTATAATCTTTTATTATCTTTGAAAGTTTTTTAATATTCTGGATAGTTCCTGTTTCGTTATTAACATAAATAATAGAAACAAAGCTTACTTTATCAGACAATTTATTCCTTAAATCATCTTCATCAATAAATCCATACCTGTCATTTTCTATATATAAAACATCTTCAAAATTACTGTGTTTAAAACTCTCATATACAGAAGGATGTTCGATTTTACTTGTAATAGCCAATCCATCAAATGATTTTATAACTATATTATTTGATTCTGTAGCTGATTTTGTAAAAAATATTTCAAATTCACTTGCAGATATAACACTTGCTATGTATTTTTTTGTTTCTCTAATTAAATTTTCTGCTTCCATACCATATGAATGAAGAGCACTTGGATTTGCAAAAAAATTCCTACAAGCATCAACATAAGCATCGAGTGCTTTTTCACTCATTTTTGTAGTTGCAGCATTATCTAAATATATCATAAACACTCCTTGATTATATAATTATATTAGACCTTATTAAGATTACAAGAATTCCTTAACTTTCTCAGATATAAGTCTATTATCGCATTTTATAGTATAATCTTATTATGATAAGTATAAAAAAAAGAATCTATAATAATAAACTTGATATAAAGGACTTAGTTTTAGATATAGAAACAACAGGACTTGACATAAATAGAGATAAGCTAGTTCTACTAGGTATTGTGAAAAGAGATGATAATAAAACCTATATTTACCAATATTTTGCGGAAAATGATGATGAAGAAACAAGACTTTTAAATATCTATCTCAGGGAAGTTGAAGATAGAAGACTTATAACTTTTAATGGTGATAATTTTGATATAAGGTTTTTAAATGCGAGATTAATTGACCATAAATTATTTCCTGTATTTCCGGATCAAAGTCTAGATATTTATAAGGTGATAAAATGGAATTCTAAATTCTTTTCCTACGATTCTATGAGATTAGTTGATATAGAAAAGTTAATTGGAATAGAAAGAGAGGATCCTAGTAGGTACAAGGTTATTAGTAAATTAACTAATGACTTAATAAGAAGGGAAAATCCCTTCCCTATCATTAAGCACAACGAAAACGACCTAATATCCACAGCTGCACTAGCTACTATAGAAGAGATATATAAGAAAAAATTAAGTGTTAGCACAAAAATTGGTGAAATTTATTTGTATAATGCTAACATAAATAAAGATATAGGAAACTTTGAATTTAGGGCTTATAAACATTTGGATGACTTGTACGTGGCTGAAAATAATTATCAGTTAATTATAAAGGATGATATCATTAAATTAAATATCCATGTTTTGTTTGGAAAATTTAATAATAATATCACCGGTTTTGTAACTATAAATAATTTTGCTATCAAGAATATTTCTGATATTGAGATTAATGATAATTTGCTAATTATTAGAGAAAGTAATTTATACAATTATCATAATTTACTAAATCTATGTAAAAAAATAATAGAGAATCACAGCTGATTCTCTATTTTCCAATCTATTTCTTTTATATTATGACTTTTTAAAAAATCATTTGTTCTCGAAAAGGGTTTTGATCCAAAGAAACCTCTCCTGGCTGATAAAGGTGATGGATGGGATGATTCAATTATAAGATGGTTTTGATTATTAATCAATTCCTTCTTAGATATTGCAAAGTTTCCCCAAAGAATAAAAACTAAAGGTTCTTTTCTTGAATTTAGAGATGATATAATTTTATCAGTGAAAATCTGCCATCCAATGTTTTTATGTGAATTGGGTTTCTTACCTTCTACTGTAAGACTTGCATTTAACAACAAAACGCCTTGTCTAGCCCAAGCTGTAAGTGAACCATTGTTTGAAATTTCAAGTCCTAAATCATTCTTAAGTTCTTTATATATATTTTTTAAGGATGGCGGTATGCTTACACCAGGCTTTACAGAAAAAGATAAGCCTTCTGCTTGTCCATAATTGTAATAAGGATCTTGCCCTAAAATCACAACCTTGGTATCATCAAAATCTGAAAGCTCCAAGGCTTTAAATATATTATGTTTATCTGGGTATATTGTTTTATCTTTATAGACCCTGTCTAAAAAACTCATCATATTTTTGTAATACTCTTTTTCGAATTCGTTTTTTAGAATATGGTCCCATCCATTATTTATCATCATGGATAAAAATTATATATATTATCATCAATGCACAGCCAAGGGTTACAAATATATCTGCTATATTAAATACTGGGAAATTTATAAAGGAAAATTCAATAAAATCAACTACATATCCGTTTATAAGTCTATCGTAGAAGTTACCTAGGGCTCCCGAGATTATCATAGCAAGAGCAATATTTAGTATATTTGGATTTGTCTTATAACTTTTATAGAAATAATATAAAAGGTATAAGACAATGGCTACGGTTATTAAAATAAAGAATATCCTTCTATCTTGTAATATCCCAAAAGCAGCTCCCCTGTTTTCTAAATATGTTAGATTAATTATAGGTCCTTGTACTGGGTTTTCTATAAAATTGTTAGTGGCATAAATCTTAGTTACCCTATCTAAGATGAGCCCTACTATAATTATTAATATATAAATCATTTTACTTTCCTATAGCTTATGTGATAATTTCCTTTTTTGCTAAAGCCATCGATACTGTCAAAAATAAACCTTCCTAACCTTCTAATTGAGATTTGAGAATCTTCTCCTATTTGATAAGAAGGTTCTTCGATAATTTGGAAATCAATTTTAACAAATCCTGATTTTACAATTTCTTTAGCCTTTGTCCTTGATGTTGATGCTATCAAACTTACTATATTATCAATTCTAAGACTTGATACAAAACCGGTATACTCTTCATAGATAGGTTTTAATAGCTCAATTGTTGCATCTTCTCTAGCTCTTAACTTTACAGATTCATTTCTAATTTTGATAAGGTTAAACTCAACAAAATTTGCTATATCTTTTTCGATTACAAATTCTACTTTTTCATCTAAAATTGAAATGTCACCAATAGAATTTCTATCTATGCCGAGATTTAAAAGTGCACCCAAGACATCTGGATGGCTAATGTCCCTACTTTCAAACTCCAATACACTTATATAGTTTGGAGTGTGGAGAGGCTCGTAATAGAAATTTGCTACAAATATCTTTCTTTCACAATTATCGTTCCCACCTATGAAGATAATATCTATTGAATTTTTCTTTGCAATCTCTAAAATGGTTTTTTGCTCAAAAGGATCTAGAAAAAAACTCACCGTTTCTATTTTCTTATAAAAAGCCTTCTCTAAGATGGATAAGGCTTTTCTTATGTTAGTTTTCTTCTGTTTATCACTAATGTGGTCTAAATTATATTCAAATGCCATAAAAACAAAAGATCGATGTTAATCGATCTATAGCTGGTTGTAGTTTCCATCTGAAATTTGATCTGCTACATAAGAGTCTATTTCAACTCCATTTGGAGTGATTACAAAAATTCCTTTTGTTACTTTTTTCATATTACCCTTAAGAGCATAAACTGCTCCACTTACAAAGTCAAACAATCTCATTCTAAGATCATTATCTACCATTTCAAGATTTAATACTACCACTCTATTTTTTAGGATTTCTTCTATTACTACTGGCCCATCATTATCATAGTCTAAAGGCTCTTGTATTGATATTCTCATTTTGCTACTCCTAGAAAAGTTACTATTGTTGATGCTAACTACATTATCTCCTAATTTATCTGAATCATAGCTATTATTATATGAATAATCATCAGAGTAAGTTGATTTACCAGACTTATTTGTGGTAAATGAATCAGAAGAATAAGTGTTTTCCTTCTCTTCATCATCAAATAAATCGCTATAAGTAGTTCTTTTCCTAGCACCTTCTTCTTCTATATCTTCGTCATCATAATACATTTGATCTTCATCGTAGTCATCATAATTATCGTCGATACCTATGAACTCTTTAAATTTGTCAAACATTTATATCATCCTTTGCTAGTTTTATCTACTATTATTATATACTAAGTTGTTTATAAAGTAAAAGTTTAAAATTCACTTTTTATATCTCTCATCATTAGATCTTTTACTGATTCACTACAGTCTTTATTGTTAAACAATACATTATAAATTTCATTTGTTATTGGTATTTCAATTTTTTTATATTTTGCAAGTTCATATACTGATTTTGTAGTAGGGATTCCTTCTACAACCATGTTAATTTTCTCGCTAACTTGATCAATAGTATATCCTTCACCAACAAGCCTTCCAGCCCTATTGTTCCTAGAGTGCTCGCTTGTAGCAGTCACTATCAAATCACCAATCCCACAAAGTCCATTTATTGTTTTAAACTCAGCACCAAATGCCATTGCAAACTTACTCATTTCGTGGATGCCTCTAGTAATTAGAGCTGCTTTAGCATTATCACCATATCCAAGCCCCGTTGCCATACCTATACCAAAGGCTAGGATGTTTTTAATGGCACCCCCTAGCTCTGCACCAATTACATCTGTTGACGAGTAAACTCTAAAGTAATCCCTTCCAAAAATTTGCTGCACTTCTTCAGCGAGTTTTTTATCGCTACTTGCACTTACAACTGTTGTAGGCATTTTTAAAATTACTTCTTCAGCGTGTGATGGGCCACTTAGAATTACGTAAGACATATTCTCATTAAATTCTTTAAAAATTTCAGAGATTCTTTTATGGCTTTTTAATTCGAGACCTTTTGAGAGATTAATTATTACGTGGTCATCTTTTAAATAATCCTTTGATTCATTAAGGACATTCCTAATTTGTTGGGTAGGTATTCCATTAACTATATACTTATTTTCAAATATCTTTTTTAAATTGCTTGTAGCTTTAATATTTTCATTCAATTTATTTTCTGGAAAATATTTGCTATTTATATGATCATTATTTATCGAATCAGCCAATCTCTTATCTCTTGCATATATTAGAACATCTTCCTTTTCTGCTAAAAGGTCAGCTATTGCAGTAGACCAAGTTCCAGCTCCTAATATAGAAATAGTCATTATATCTCCTAAAACATCTTTTTTTCTTCGCCATTTAAAAGTCTTTTTATATTATCCCTATGTTTGATAATAATTAAGATTGCTATTGCCGATAAGCTTAGGCTGAAAGCTGTAAAGCCATATTTATATAAGCTTGCTATTATGGCAACTATGCATACGCTTATAGATGATAAGGATACAATTCTTGATGCTAGAAATACAGCTAAGAAGACAAGTAACATTACCATGGCAAAAGTAGGATTAATATATATTAGGGCCCCAAAGACTGTAGCTATCCCTTTGCCTGCTTTGAAATTAAGTACAAAGCTATACATATGACCTAGGACAACAAATACCATGGCTAGGTATGTCGCACTTTGGCCAGCTATCCTATTTGCAATAAAACACGCTAAAATTCCTTTTAAAAAGTCAAAAGCAAATGTTAAAAATCCAGCTAACTTCCCAAAGTTCCTAAAGGCGTTTGTTGTTCCCACGTTGCCAGATCCCATGGACCTAAGATCTTTTTTAAAGATTAATTTTCCAATATAGTATCCAGCTGGCAAGCTTCCTAATATATATGATATCAAGGCAACAATTAGATATTTCATTTTTTGTCTCCACGTTCCTTAAATACAAAACTAAACGGTACTCCTATTAGAGAGTAATTTTGTCTAATCTGATTCTCTAGATACCTGGTATATGAAAAGTGTAACAACTCTCTATCATTTATCGACAGCATAAATTTAGGTGGGCATGTACCAACTTGGCTCATATAATATATTTTGAGCCTCTTACCCTTATCTTGAGGAGGCTGGTTTAATAACATAGCATCTTGAAGTATTGTATTTAATACTCCTGTTTTTATCCTCATTCTATAGTTGTTGTCAACTACTTCAATCATTTCTAGTAGTGTATCTATCCTCTTGTTTTCTTTAACCGATATAAAAACTATAGGTGCATATAGGGCAAAAGATAAGGTGTTTCTTATATCTTTTTCCATATTTGCCATAGTATAAGTATCTTTTTCAACTAAATCCCATTTATTTACAGCAATTATTATAGCCTTTTTATTATTATGAGCATAGCCAGCAATTTTTGCATCTTGTTCGGTCACGCCTACTGTGGCATCAATTAAAAATAAACATATATCAGCACTATCCACTGCATCAAAGGTCCTTTGGTTTGCATAGTACTCAACATTTTCTTTTACTTTTGATTTTCTCCTAAGACCAGCAGTATCTATTAAAACATAATTATGATCATTGTATTGCCAATAGCTATCTACAGCATCTCTTGTTGTTCCTGCTACGTTTGTTACAATCATCCTGTCTTCGTTTAATAATAGATTTACTAAAGATGATTTTCCAGCATTAGGTTTTCCAATTATCGCGATCCTAGTTTCATCTTCTAGGCCCTCATATTTCGAAAAATCTATATAAGAGACAACCGCATCTAGTAAATCTCCTAGTCCCTTAGCTTGTTCAGCAGAAATCATATATAAGTCATCAAATCCAAGTGAATAAAAATCATATAAATCATCTGGCATTTTCATATTATCTACTTTATTAGCAATTATTATTACTGGTTTATTGTATTTTCTTATTTCATTTGCAATGTCAACGTCATGAGGATTCATCCCTTCCTTTCCATCAACTACAAATAAAATTAAATCTGTCTCAAGTAGAGCCTTTTCTACTTGTCCCCTTATCTCAAGGTTCATCATGTCTTTACTTGATATATCAATACCACCAGTATCAACCATCAAAAATTCTTTATTTTGCCATTCAGCCTTATCAACTATTCTATCTCTGGTTACTCCAGATATATCCTCAGTTATTGATTTTCTTTTTCCAACTAAACGGTTAAACAATGTAGATTTGCCTACATTAGTTCTACCTACTAGCGTTACAATTGGTAAAGCCATTTCTATCTCCATATCTGATATTAATATAATATCAACTTTAAATTAATTAATTTTCCTTACTTTCATAAGTTGATCTTTTTTAGAATTTCTATCAAGCATTTTAATGAATAAAACTGATATACCTAGCATAATAATAACAGCTGCCAGACTTATAAGATTAGTATCATATCCTGTATTTTTGAGCAGATAGCTTGGAGCGAGTGCTCCTAGCATTACAAGAACAACTGGAATAATGTATACCATGGCAGATATTTTGTTTATTTTATCTGCATCACTTTCTAAAACTACCATATCCCCTTTATCTATATTTTCTGCTGAAAATATTTCGACAATAGTAGTCTTTCTTTCTGCACAAGATCCGCTTGCGGCGCAAGAGCCACAAGCACTATTACGATCAACTTTTATTTTTAAATTGCCTCTGTTGTTTTCAAGGACTAAACCTTCTTTAGTCATTGTCATTTATAAAATCACCTCAATTTAATATTAAGTTCCTCAAGTGCCTTTTCATCTACGAGAGCTGGGGCTTCTGTTAGTGGACATGTAGCTGATTGTGTCTTTGGGAATGCTATAATATCTTTTATATTATCAGTTTTAGCAAAGAGCATTAATAGCCTGTCGAGTCCATAGGCAAGCCCAGCGTGTGGTGGTGTTCCGTATTGAAGGGCCTCAATGAAAAATCCAAATTTATTTTTAATATCTTCATCACTTAACTTAAGGGCCTCAAAAACTTTTTTCTGAAGATCTGAGTTATTAATTCTTACAGATCCTCCGCCCATCTCATCTCCGTTAATTACGATATCATAGGCTTGAGTCCTTACTTTTTCTGGCTCAGTTAGCAGTAAGTCAATATCTTCCTCATTTGGCATTGTAAAAGGATGGTGTTGAGCTACATACCTATCTTCTTCCTCACTGTATTCAAACATTGGGAAGTTTACTACCCATGTTAAGGCATATTCTTTTTCAAATAACTTATTATCTTTTGCGATTTTTACTCTAAGTGCACCTAAGGCCTCAAGGACGGTCCTATCCTTATCAGCAGCTAAGAAAATCAAATCTCCACATTCAGCATCGAGCTTCTCTCTTAGACCATCTATTAATTCATCAGTTAAGAATTTCTTGATTGAAGATTGCATGCTGTCATTAAATTTAATATAGGATAAACCTTTTAGACCATAATCTTTAACAAAGTCAGTCAACTTATCTAGTTGCTTCCTTGAATACTTTTCTTCCAAACCTTTGAAATTTATAGCTCTTACTGATTTACCATCTGAAGTATTTTCTGCAAATACCTTAAATTCACTATCAACAAATAAATCAGTTACATTTTTAATCTTATAACCATATCTTAAATCTGGCTTATCAGAACCATATGATTCCATTGCTTCGCTATAGTCCATTCTATTGATTGGAAGTTCTAAATTATAATCTGTGTAGTTATCAAAAAGAACTTTAAGAAGACCCTCATTCATTGCTATTACATCATCTTGGTTAGAAAAGCTCATCTCAAGGTCAAGTTGTGTAAATTCTGGCTGTCTATTTGCCCTTAAATCTTCATCCCTAAAACACTTAACAACTTGGAAGTATCTATCAAGGGAACCTATCATCAGAATTTGCTTTAATAATTGTGGAGATTGAGGTAAGGCATAGAATTTACCATCATTAATCCTTGACGGAACTAAGTAGTCTCTAGCCCCTTCTGGAGTTGGTTTTGTTAGGAAAGGAGTTTCTACTTCTGTAAAGTCATTATCATAAAAATACTCCCTCATAGTTCTTACTATGTCAGATCTCAATTTGAGATTTTTCTGTACAGAAGGTTTTCTCATATCAAGATACCTATATTTTAATCTTAGATTTTCACTTACATCATCGTCATCCTTGATATAAATTGGTGGAGTTTTTGCCTTATCTAGAATATTTATCTTATAAGCTATTATTTCTATATCTCCGGTTGGTATATCAGGATTTTTACTTTCTCTTTCGTAAACTTTTCCCTTAACTTCAAGCACATACTCAGGTGAGATTTCACGAGCTTTTTGATAATTTTCACTATCTTCTTCTCTTATAACTATCTGACTTATTCCTGTTTTATCTCTTAAGTCAATAAATACTAAAGAACCTAGGTTACGTTTTTTAGCAACCCATCCCATTAGTACCACTTCTTTACCTAAATCACTATTTCTTAGGCTGCCACACATATGTGTTCTTTTAAATTCCATATTTCCTCCCATTATTGTAAAAATGGATTATTATCTAACTCAAATCCTAGCTTTGTATTTTCATTGTGACCAGGATAAATATTGCAATTCCTATCTAAATTACCGAGTTTATTTAGTATTGAATCTTTAATTTCTTCAAAAGATCCACCCGGGAAATCTGTCCTACCTACTGATAACCTAAATAAGGTATCTCCTGTAAAAACATCTTTTCCTAAAACAAAGGACATAGAGTCAATTGTATGTCCCGGAGTTTTAATGGCCTTTATATTATATTCGCTGAAGACTTCACCATCGTTTAGAAAGTAATCTATAGGTACTTCCAGGCTATTAATATGATGACCTAGGTTGTAATTTGGGTCTTCTGCTAAATCTTTTGCATCTTCTGAAGCATATACGTCCACTCCGAACCTATCTTTGTAGTATTTTAAGCCACTTACATGATCGAAATGCGTATGAGTTAATATAATAAATTCTATTTTTATTTTATTGTCTTCTATGAACTTATCAAGAATACTTGACGGATATGGACAATCTACAATGAAACCTTTGCCATTTTCATGTACTACAAACGAATTGGTCATAACAGGCCCTAAGGTAAATTTATTTATTTGCATTAAAAAATCCTTTCACTATCTAGAATTATTGTAACTGGTCCATCATTAACTAAACTTACTTGCATATGAGCCTGGAAGACTCCAGAACTTACTTTAAAGCCTTCACTAATAAGCTCATCTTTTAGTATTTCATAATAATCATTGGCCTTTTGAAGTCCTGCAGACATAGTAAATGATGGCCTATTGCCCTTTCTGGCATCACCATAAAGAGTAAACTGACTGACTAACAATATCTCGCCACCAGTATCTTTAAGACTTAAGTTCATCTTCCCTTCTTCGTCTTCAAAGATTCTAAGGTTGGTAATTTTTCTTTTTATATAATCTAAATCCTTTTCAGTATCTGTTTCCTTAACAGCAAGTAGAATCATATATCCATTTTCAATTTCAGATATTAATTCGCTATCTACTCTTACACTTGCACTAGTTACTTTTTGAATAATTGCTCTCATTAATTTTTCACCCTAAATACATTTGCGACAGTTTTAATTGTCTTTAATTTTCTAATAACATCATCTAATTGCTTAGTACTTTTAACCTCAATAATCAAATCCATAATCCCAGAATCACTATCTGTTCTAGCATTAATACTTAAAATATTTACGTCAAATGTTGATAGCATCTTTGATACTTCGTATAGAATTGCTGGTCCATTTACTGAAATTATTTGAATTTTAACTGGGAACTTATCTGTGGATAGGTTTTGCCAGTATACATCAATCAAACGCTCTGGTGATTTTGAGTTGATGATATTTGGGCAAGTTTTTACGTGCACAGAAATTCCATTACCCTTAGTTATGAATCCTATAATTGGATCACCTGGTACTGGTGTACAACATTTAGCAAACTTAACTTCAACATCTTCATCAAGATCAGAGACTCGTATTTCATTGGTTGCTTGAGTATTTATCTCTTTGTTATTTATATCAAGAGGCTTCTTAAGTTCTTGTTTCTTAAGTTCTTCCTTATCATATCTAATAAGCTTTTGACTAACTTGTTCTGCAGTTGTTCTTCCGTATCCTACAGAGGCATACATCTCATCTTCTGTTGGAAACCCAAGATCTGAAGCAATTTGTTCTAGCCATTCTTCTTTCAGAAGTGACCTGTAGCTTTGCTTATATTTCTTAAGTTCTCTAGCAACGGCCAACCTTCCCATCTCAATATTCTCATCTTTATCGTAACGTTTAAAGAATTGTTTTATTTTTGATTTTGCTTGGTTGCTCTTTACGATATTAAGCCAATCCCTGCTCGGTCCTTGGGAGTTCTTACTGGTTATTATTTCGACCAGATCTCCAGTTTTTAAGGGTTGAGTTATTGGAACCATTCTACCGTTTACCTTAGCTCCTACACATGAGTTACCTACTTCCGTATGGATTTTATAGGCAAAATCAATAGAACAAGAATTCATTGGTAAAGGATAAACTTCACCAGCAGGTGAGTATACATATATTTCTCTAGAAAAGAAATCTGTCTTAAGGGTTTCCATGAATTCCTGGTTATTAACGTCTTTACCACCTTCTTGCTGCCATTCAACAATTTGTCTTAAAAAGCTCATAGCATCATCAAATTCAGATTTGGTAGTTTTATTCTCTTTATATCTCCAGTGGGCTGCAACACCAAATTCACATTCTCTGTGCATTTGTCTTGTTCTTATTTGAACTTCAAACGGTTTTGAATCATCACCAAATACTGTAGTATGTAAAGACCTATAACCATTTGGTTTTGGCTGGCCAATATAGTCTTTAATCCTATTTGGTATTGGTCTCCAAAGTGAGTGAACTTTACCTAAAACTGCATAACATTCTGCGATAGTATCTACAATAACCCTAATTGCTGTAAGGTCATAAATTTCTTCGAAGGCAATGTTATTTCTCTGCATTTTTTTATTTATAGAATATAAAGATTTAGGCCTACCAGAAATATCGAATTCGATGTTGGTGTTTTCAAGTGACTTAGTAATCATATCGATTATTTCATTGATATAATTTTCTCTTTCTCGTCTTTTTACATTAACCATTTCAGCAAGTTCATAATACTTATCTGGTTCTTGATATCTAAAACATAAATCTTCTAGCTCCCATTTTAGAGAATATATACCCAGTCTATGGGCAAGAGGTACATATATTTCTAAAGTTTCATTCGCTTTTTGAAGTTGTTTTTCTCTAGTCATGTATTCAAGAGTTCGCATGTTATGGAGTCTATCAGCAAGCTTAATAAGTACGACCCTAACATCGTTAGACATAGCCATTACCATTTTTCTTATGTTTTCAGCCTGCTTTTCTTCTTTAGAAGTATAGTTTAAATTTTTAAGCTTGGTTACACCATCAACTAAAAAAGTAATCTCTTCTCCAAATTCTTTCTGCATCTCTTCGCGAGTTACATCTGTATCTTCGAGAACATCATGCATAAGACCCGCACAAATAGTCTCATCATCAAGCTTCATATTAGACAAATTTGTCGCAACAGCAATTGGATGTATAAAATAATCTTCTCCGCTGTTTCTTTTCTGTCCATCATGATGGATAACTCCAAAGTCGTAAGCTTTTTTTATAAGGTCCATATCAGCTTGAGGGTTATTTTGTAGAACTACTTCTTTAAATTTTATATATTCTTTATTAAAATCGGTTAGCATATAATCACCTAATATCTATTAATTTTAGCTGAAGAGATTTGTTGCCCCTAAATTCATTTACATCAGGGTAATATACTATGTCTATTTTATTACCTACAATATTACCATTGAATTTTTCTTTTAAATAATTAAAGTCATCTTCAGCTTGAAATTTAATAGCATTGTAGAATATTCCATTTTGGAATAAGGATAATTTCATTGTGTTTTTATCCTTTCCAATCATTGATATAGATGCAATATCAACATCCTTATTAGCGAATACTGGTCTTTCGTTGTCTTTACCAAAGGGCCTATATTTATTAAGATTTTCTGCAAATTCTAAGGATAATTTTGAAATAGGTATCTGTGTATCGATATTGATAGATTTATTTTTATCATTTTTGTTTAGCTTTGATGTATCATTTAAGTATTTCCTGAAATCATCAACTTTATCAATTCTTATTGATAACCCACATGCCATTGGGTGGCCCCCGAAAGATTCTAACTTATCTTTGTAGGGCGATATTTTTTCATACATGTTGTAAGCAGCTATAGACCTACCAGATCCCTTGGCAATCCCATCTTCTTTTGCATTTGTTAGTACTATGGTTGGTCTGTAAAACTTTTCTTTGATTCTTCCTGCAACAATACCACAAACAGATTCATTTAAACCTTGAGCGTAGATAACAATGACATCATCCTTATCATAGGAATTATCTTTAATTATTTCCATAGCTTTATTAAACGCAGTTTCCGTTAAATTTTTTCGCTCGTTGTTCAGTTTAACTAGGTCAGCTGCCATCTTATAAATTTTGTCAATATCCTCTTCTATTAATAGATCAATTGCAAGTTTTGCACTCTTAAGCCTACCAGTTGAATTCATAAGAGGACCTAAGATAAAACCTAAGGTATATTCATCTACTTCTTTATCCCAAGAAGACTCATCGAGTAGAGCTTTGAGGCCAATTTTTTCTGTTTGATTTAATCTTTTAAGTCCTTCGATTACAAAAATTCTATTTTCATCCGTAAGAGATACAATGTCGCATACGGTTCCCATGGCAACGTACTCTAAAAGAGAATATAGGTAATGCTCGTCACCATCTAATTTTTTATAAAGGCCTTGTATTAATTTAAAACTAACCCCCGCTCCGCATAAATCATCAAAAGGATAGGTTGAATCAAGTCTTTTAGGATTAATAACTGCATTAGCATTTGGCAGTATTTGATCTACCCACTCGCCATTTTCTTCTTTATGGATTTGGTGGTGATCAGTGACAATTATGTCAACTCCTGATTTTCTTAAATTGTCTATTTGATCAAAACCTGTGATTCCATTGTCACAGGTAATAACTAAGGAGACCTTATCTTCAATAGCCTTATCACTCATTTTAGATGAAATTCCATAACCTTCATCTACTCTATGAGGAATATCATAGGATATATTATCATAATAAAACAAAAGTCCATCCATAAGAGTCATTACAGATGCTATTCCATCTTGATCATAATCTCCAAAAATCCTGATTTCTCCACCTTTTTTCATTGTCTCTATTATTAGTTCTACTGCTTTGTCCATATCATTTAACAAAAATGGATCGTGAAGCTTATCAAGGCTTGGATTTAAGTACATATCAATTTTATTTGGATCAATTATATCTCTGTTTGCTAGGATTAAAGCATCTAATTTAGATATATTTCCAAATTTAAGATTGTTTATATAGTTTTGTTTTTTGTTATAAATAAACCAGTTTGTCATATATTCCTTTCTTTTAAATTATACTCTTTTATAAATTATTATAAAGAAAAAGAGGCTTACGCCCCTATTCTAAAATATTATAAATATAAGACTTTTCAATAGTAAGGTATGATAGATTATCACCCTCACCCGTTATAATTATCACTTCATTTTTATCTATCTTTTTTACATAGCCAATGATTCCTGACTTTGTTATTACTTTAGATGCTTCTTTCAAATTCTCATTGATAAAATTTTCTCTGTTTTTATCTTTTCTAAAATCATTTAAATTTATATAGTAAAATCCAACAGCTAGGATTATTAAAATAATATATTCAAGCCTCATTAGTAACCATATTTTTTATAGAACTCTTTTTTATAGTCTAAGAAAGAATCATTCATTATTGCTTCCCTTATGTTTTCACACATTTTTAGCAAGAAATATAAATTGTGATAGGTAAGAAGTCTTGCGCCTAAGATTTCTTTAGCATTTACTAAATGTCTTAAATATGCCCTAGAATAGTTTGAACATGTATAGCAATCACATTCAGGATCTAGAGGTGAGAAATCCTCTTTAAATGTTGCATTTTTTACAACAACTCTACCTTCAGAAGTGATAGCCGTTCCATTTCTTGCTATTCTTGTAGGTAGGACGCAGTCTGCCATATCTATGCCAGCTTCAAATGATTCAAAAAGGTAATCTGGTGTTCCTACTCCCATGTTGTACCTTGGCTTATCCTCTGGTAATAATGGTGTAGTAAAGTTTAAGATATCAATCATCTCTTCCTTTGTTTCACCAACAGAAAGCCCACCTATTGAATATCCATCAAAATCCATAGCTACAGTTTCTTTTGCAGATATTTCTCTTAAATCTTTAAATAGTCCGCCTTGTACAATTCCAAAGAGAGACTGGTCTGGATAGGAGTTTTCTTTATGATAATCAAGTCCTCTTTTAGCCCATCTAAGGGTTCTTTCCATTGAGTTTTTTACATATTCATAGTCCGCGCGAGCGTCTACACATTCATCAAAACTCATCATGATGTCAGAATGTATAGTATTTTGTATTTCTATTGCTTTTTCTGGTGTAAAAAAGTGCTTAGAGCCATCAATATGAGACCTAAACATAACACCTTCTTCACTTATTTTCCTATTATCTGCTAGGGAAAATACTTGGAAACCACCAGAATCAGTAAGGATTGGCCTATCCCAATTCATAAATTTGTGTAGTCCACCTGCTTTTTCCATTATATCCATGCCAGGTTTTAAATAAAGATGATAGGTGTTTCCTAAAATGATTTTGGCATCCATATCTTTTAGATCATCTACTGTCATTGTTTTAACAGTACCCAGAGTCCCTACAGGCATAAAAATTGGTGTTGGTATATCACCATGGGCGGTATGAATTACGCCTACTCTTGCATTTGAATATTTATCTTTTTTTATTAATTCATATTTTAAAGGCATTTTCCCTCCTATTTTATGAACATACAATCTCCAAAGGAGAAAAATCTATATTTCTTATTAACCGCATTATTATATGCATTTAAGATTATATTTTTACTTGTAAATGCTGCTATTAACATGATTAAAGTTGATTTAGGTAGGTGAAAATTAGTTATAATTGCATCCACTACCTTAAATTCAAAGCCTGGATAAATAAAAATATCAGTCCAGCCAGAATCTTCACATATTTTGTTATTCTTTTTATAAACTGATTCAAGAGTCCTTATCGATGTTGTGCCTACAGCAATTACTCTCCTGCCTTCGTCTTTAGCTTTATTTATTATCTCAGCAGTATCTTTATTTAGAGTATAAAATTCTGAGTGCATTTTATGATCGTTAATATCATCCTCATTTACGGGTCTAAATGTACCAAGACCTACATTGAGTGTTAAGTATGCAAGTTCTATACCTTTTTCTTCAATCTTTTCTAATAATTCTTTTGTAAAATGAAGGCCGGCGGTTGGAGCTGCAACAGATCCTGGATTTTTAGAGTAAACTGTCTGGTAATCCTCATTGTCCTTAAGCTTTTCTTTTATATATGGAGGAAGAGGCATATTACCAAGACTATCCAGAATTTCATTAAAAATTCCATCGAAATAAAACTCCACTATCCTATTTCCATCTTCCTTAATATCAGTCACTTTACAGCTGAGTTTTTCAGAAAAAATAACTTCGGTGCCAATTTTCATCTTTTTGCCAGGTCTAACAAGGACTTCCCATTTTGTATCTTCAGTATTATTTAATAAAAATACCTCGATTTTCTCTTCCCTTTCTGGTCTATGACCAAAAAGTCTTGCAGGAATTACCCTTGTATCATTCATAACAAGAACATCCCCTGGTTTTAGGTAATCAATTATCTCATAAAAATATTTATCTTCAGAACCACCAGTTTTTTTATCTAAAACCATCATCCTAGCTTCATCTCTTTTGCTTGATGGATGTTGGGCTATTAATTCTTCTGGTAAATCGTAATCAAAATCACTAGTTCTCATCTAATCCTCAAATCTTAATCCGTAATGTTCATATGCCTTTTTTGTAAGTACCCTTCCTCTTGGAGTTCTTGAGAGAAAGCCTATCTGTAATAAATATGGCTCGTAAACATCTTCTATTGTTACATTTTCTATGCCGGTTGATGCTGCAATGGTATCAACCCCTACAGGTCCCCCTGAGAAATTTTCATACATGGTAAGGATAATTTTCCTATCCATATTATCAAGACCCATTGGGTCTATCTCAAGCAGCTCTAGACCTTTTTTGCTTGTTTCATAATCGATTTTATCATCAGCTTTAACTATGGCATAATCTCTAACTCTTTTTAGGAGCCTGTTGGCTATTCTTGGAGTTCCTCTGGATCTTTTAGCAATCTCAACCGCTCCCATATCATCTATTGGAATATTTAAAATATCGGCAGATCTCTTAACAATTGTGGTCAAATCATTTTCATTATAAAGATTTAGTGCCAATAAAACTCCAAACCTATCTCTAAGTGGTGCCGAAAGCATTCCTGCCCTAGTGGTTGCACCTATAAGTGTAAATTTCTCTAGATCAATCCTTATAGATTGTGCATTTGGACCCTTTCCTACAATTATATCAAGTACAAAATCTTCCATAGCAGAATATAATATTTCTTCAACAGACCTATTTATCCTATGTATTTCATCGATAAATAAAACATCCCCTTCTGCAAGATTTGTAAGAATACTTGCAAGGTCAGATGGCCTTTCTATAGCAGGGCCACTTGTAACTCTTAGATTAACTCCTAATTCATTAGCAATAATTGTAGATAGGGTAGTCTTCCCAAGACCTGGAGGTCCTTGAAGCAAAACGTGGTCTAAAGGTTCTTTTCTTGATAATGATGATTTAATAAATATATCGAGTTTTTCTTTAGCCTTATCTTGCCCGATATAATCCTTAAGCCACCTAGGCCTGATTGTGTTCTCTTGTTTTAAATCTTCAATTTGTTCGTTAGATCCTACTATTCTTTGGTTTTCATCAAACATTTATCCACCTAAATAAGTCTTTTCAAACTTTCTTTAATTAGCTCTTCTAATCCTAGGTCTAATCCCTTAAGCTCATTTAAGACACTTGAAATATCATTTTCTACATAACCTAGGTTTTTTAAAGCCTCTCTTGCTACACCGAAATTATCATTATCTATAGCTATGCTTTCTTCTGACTTGAGCTTTTGTGGCATAGCCATTTTCTTAACCTTATCTACAAGCTCCAAGATGATTCTTGAAGCAGTTTTCTTACCAATACCTTTGGCTTGAGTTAGTGTATCTATATCATTGTTAACTATGGCGATTTTTATGTCATCCGCATCTATAGATGATAGCATGCCTAAGGCAATCTTTGGTCCAACACTTGATACCGATATTAATAATAAAAACATCTCTAGTTCTTCTTTAGAAACAAAACCATATATAGATATATCATCTTCTCTCACTTGCATAGATGTATAAATTTTATATTCGTTATTTATTTGTATATTGGCAAGGCTTGTCAAGGTAGAATTTATAAAATAACCTATATTGTTATTTTCAATTACAAATCCATCTTCACTTATAACCTTGATATCTCCTATTATATATGAAATCATTAATTCATCCTATATTGTTCTTTAAATCTCTGGCTTAGTACGTGACAAAGGGCAACTGAAAGCGCATCTGCAGCGTCGTCCGGTTTAGGAATTTGCTTTAGATTTAAAAGTGTTGTAATTGTAAGCTGCATCTGCTGTTTACTAGCCCTACCGTATCCTGTTATAGCTTGCTTTATTTGTAAGGGTGTGTACTCATAAATATCTAGCCCATTATTTTGGGCGCACAGAACTTGAACACCTCTAGCGTGTCCAACTGTAATTGCAGTTTTAACATTTTGGTTGAAAAACAATTCTTCAATCGCAAATTCATCTGGCTTATATTCTTTTATAATCTTATCAAGATTATCATATAAAATCTTAAGTCTCTCTGGAGTTCTAGTTTTAGATGATGTTGTAACTACACCGTTTTCTAATACTTTAACCTTGTTTGATTTAAATTCAACCACGCCATAGCCCATTATAGCTATGCCTGGATCTATTCCTAATACTATCATAACAAAATAAAAAGGGCTTTTTAGCCCTATTGATACCTTTCAAATACTTCTCTTATCAAACCTCTATAGTAATACTCTGCATAAGTGTCAATTATAGACCTAGAAAGGTAATTGACAGTTTTTTCATATATCTTTTGGGTTTGTTTCGTTGTTATATCTTCTGTAAAAATGCTTTCTTTATTAAATGTAAGCTGTTTATGGGTTAGCAAATCTATAGCATAAATTTTGTTTTTTAAACAAATATCTGCGAAATTGTATAGGTCTCTTCTCAAATGAGCAACCAAATCCCTATCTGAAAATATTGCGTCTTTCATATGATTCCCTATTTTAATCAGTTTCTTGTCATCGGCATTGTAGTAGAAATTAGCTCCATCAAGGAGATAATCGACGCCAAAGGTCTCAATCATCAAAAATTCTAGCTTGTCTACCGCCTTTTTTGATCTAAATGCCCTAAACTGTGCCTTGACCGATATGAGATATTCATACCTATCAATATCTGAACCAATATTTCTGCTTAAAGAATTGATTATTTCATCAATATCTACAAGATTCCAGAAATACTTCTTAAGATTCTTAAAGCAGTAATCCTTTGAATAATAGGAATGCTTAGAGAAATTGATAAAATTTCTGTCGTATAACAAAGACATAAGGGTGTTTAGAGAGTATATATCTTCATCTACTAAATAATTATATTCAAGTTTTTCAATTACTGGAATATGCTTCCTTATTTCTGCCTTCATTATTCTACCTCGACTACTATTTTAACATAAAAACAAAGCCATTTATTTATATTTATTTGCCGACCAAATAAAAAAAGCTAAATTAATGGTAAAAATATCCATTAAAATTTAATTAATGAATATCTTTCTAGTTGTTTTAGCTTTTATCTAAGATTAATATTTAAAAAAATTCATTCAAATTATTTTAAAATTTTATAAAATCTACCCTTAAGTCAGCAAGAGAAAATTTATAATTTACATCTTTTCTTTCAACATTAATAACAGCTTTTTTTCTTAGCTCCTCATCCTTATAAAGTTTATCAATCAATTCAAAAGATGGGTTTATCGCATGTGGATTGCCTACTAATTGAAACATGGTTATATCTCCATTTGTATCCCCATAAGCATAAGATTGTTCAAGATTTATGTCATATTTATTCTTTAATTTCTCAACAGCGGTAAGTTTACTTTCGCCATCCCACATAGGTAATACTTTACCAGTAAATTTATTATTTTCATCAAAAATATACTCAGTTGATATAGAATCTGTAGCGTCATATAACTTAGAAAAACCATCAACAAGAAAATCTGGGGAACCAGAAATGAAAAATATTAAATAACCTTCTTTAATATGTTTTTTTACTGCATTTCTTGTAATATTATAAACCTTATTTCTATTTTCATTTAAAACAATTTCAGCATATTTATCTACTATTTCCTTATTTAGGCCAACCATAGCACGTTGGTATGCAAGTGCAGATTTTTCAAGATAATCTTCATATGCTCCCTGTCTATTTTCATATTTGCTATACAAAGGTCCTATTTCGTCAGTCCATATTTTTTTATCTAGTATTCCATCATCAACTAGTTTTAGAAAATGCTCAATTAGCAAAGAATTTCTAAAAAGTGTCCCATCAATATCAAAAAACGCTGCCTTACTCATCACTTTTACCTTTTTTTCTTTTTCTTTTTGCTTTAAATGTTTTTTCTGAATTTAATTTATTAGCAAATTTAAATTCTTTTTGGCTAACTTCTATGCCCATATTTTTCTTAATAGAGTATATTAAGTCGATAATAAAGCAAACACAAATTCCTACCAAAGCGGTAGCACCTAAAAATAGTGCAATCCAGGCTGTATTAAGACCCATTGGGGTATGAAATATTGTGATTGAGTATATTCCAATGAGGACTGCTACAATCCCAATAATAAATGAAGGTATGAATTTTATAATTTTTCTATTGTTAATAAAATGTACTATTACTGTTATAACGACATTCATAAAAGCAAGAATAGGAAGTATCGCAAGTCTTGATGAATATTCACTTATTAAATTAATTAAACCCGACATCTTTTCTCCTTAGTTAAATAAAACTTTCTCTATTTCTATTTTATCATCAAGTGACATGATAATTGCAGATGGAGTACCATCTCTTGGTAATGAAGGTGAACCAGGATTTAAGATCAAAATTCCAGCTCTATTAAGCTCAACATACCTATGAATATGACCAAAAATAGCAATATCACACGAATTATCTTTTGCTTTTTCTATTAAGTTTGACAAAGTATAATCAATTCCTTCTTTGTGACCATGTGTAAGTAATATTCTATATCCTTCTAATTCTACAACTTTATAATAAGGTTCATTAGTAAAAAAGTCATTATTTCCCTTTACTACATGATAAGCAATTCCAGTTTCATAATGGATATTTTCACAGTCATCAACACCATCACCAGCATGGAGCATAAGATCAAGATCTCCCCTATTTAAAATCAAGTCGGTGATCCTATCATGATAACCGTGGGTATCGCTAGTTACTAAAATCTTCATATTTTTTGTCCAAGAATTTTTTAAATTCTTTCATAGCAAGGCCTCTGTGACTAATTTCATTTTTAAAATCAATATCCATCTGCCCTAGGCTTTTACCATATTTTTCGATATAGAAAATCTTATCGTAACCAAAACCTCCATTACCAAGCTCTTTAGTAGATATTTCTCCATTGAGTATTCCTTCAAAATAATAATCATTCCCATAATCATCTATAAAACAGATAACAGTTTTGAAATAGGCTTTTCTATTGTGAGAATCTCTTAATTCTTCGAGCATTTTATTCCTATTATCTTTATCAGTAGCATCTTCGCCTGCATATCTGTGAGCATATATGCCCGGTCTACCATCAAGAGCTTCAACAAATAATCCTGTATCATCAGAAAAGACTTTTCTCTTAGTTAATTTATATAGCTCGTGTGCTTTTTTATAGGCATTCTCCTCTAAAGTAATGCCATCTTCTATCACATCAAAATCATCAATTCCGATATCTTTTGGCATAAGAACCTCATCGTTATCTAAAAGCAACTTTACTTGTTCTAGTTTATTAATATTATTACTTGCAAAAACTAACTGCATGTTAACTCCTATTAAAATAATATCAGATATTTACACCTGAAGTCAAAATTTATTTTTCAATTATAGTATTATACTTTTCAAAAGCTTTTTCTACATCTGTTGCATTAGATCCTAGAAACTGATCTATGCTTATAACAGTAGCTGGCATTCTTGTCGCTATAGCATAGACAGGTGCTTTTTCAATTATTCCATCTTTAATTCTGTGAATCAAAATTTCATCAGGTGTTTGAATTAAAACATATCTTTGATTTGCCATAACTAAATAGTCTTTAAATTGTGTATTAATATTATAAACCTGGTCTCTAGTTATAATTGAATTGTTGGGATTGAGCATGGAATCACCTATAGCTATATCAATATTGAAGAAATTTTGCATAAATTCATCGCCGCTCCCCATTGATATAGAAGACTGAAATTCCCAAATACCTTGGTTTCTTACTATTCCAAAATTAGTATTATCAACACTCAAATCATCAAAATTAGTCTTCGGGAAAGTTTTATTTACTTCTTCTTTTACTTTTTCTCTAAAGATAGAATCACTTTGGTCTTCACCAGTAAACTCTTGAAGAGACATAAATTTATTATCTGCGATATTATTTGTATCCATCAAGGCATATTTTCTAACAGGATTTTCATCATTCGTATCTGTATAATCTATTGAAATAAAACCATTTGAAACAAAGTTTAAGCGCATATTAAGATTGATATCATTGAAGGTATAATTTTTAAGTAATGCCTCACTATCATCCTTATCTTTTATCTTTATAGGGTATGCCTTTATTTCATCATATAGGTTTGTAATATTGTTTAAATCCAAAGTTACTTGCCAATATTCATCTTGATTTTTTATAAAAATATCTTCTGCCTTTTGGTATTTTATTGAGTCATCATCTTCAATTCTAATAAGATATGTGTAATATTTATATAGGGCATCTTCACTATTAGGATCTATTCTTTCCCTAACACCCAGAAGTAAAGACAAGTCTTCTGCAATTTCCTCTCCTTCTGTAGTTGTCGTTCTTTCCTTAGAGGCAAGTTTTGCATAAGAATCTTGAATTTTAGGATCTACCTTATCATCAATTCTCTTACAGCTTATAATATTATCATCTTTAATAAAAAATAAATAATTATTGCCTGTAACAATGAAATCCCTAGAAAATAATTGACCTTGAGAAGCATTAATAACTACTACATTTCTATCCTTGAAGTTTTTAGGTATCTCTATTCCTCTATTTTTCATATAATCAGATAGCTTCACATACTTAGAATTAAAGCTAGGAGGAAATGCATAAGAATTATTAATAGCAACCAAATTCTTATTAATATATAAATAATCTCCCAAATTTGTAGTAGTCGTCTCTTCCCCATAGCTTGTGGATTTTATTTCGACTACTTCCCATGTCCCTTTGATTATTGGAGCATCCTGCTTAGGAATTTGTATAAGTTCATTTAAGGCATCATTATTATAATTAGCACATGATGATAGTATGATCGATATTATAGAAAATATAAAAAGTTTAATTAGTTTTTTCATCTTCTAACCTCGGTAGCATAACACTTACAACTGTCCCAACTCCATATTTTGACTTAATAATAAGTTTGCCGTCATGAGCCTTGACTATCTCTTCACATATTGATAAACCTAAGCCTGTTTGAGACTTGGATGAGGATCCCTTGTAGAATTTACTTGCTACGAAAGCAATTTCATCATCTTTTATACCTTCTCCATCATCTTTTATGCTTATGTCAACATAATCTTCATCCTGGTCGATAACAACGTCGATATGCCCTCCTAAGTCGGTAAATTTTATAGCATTGTCTATTATATTTATAAACACTTCTTTCATCCTATTAGTATCAGCGTGAATAAATATACTTTTATAATAGCTTGTGAAAGATAGTTTAATACCATCTGACTGACATCTTGGATATAATTGGGTGTTCACCTGTTTAACAAGATTGACAATGTCAATTTTATCTTTATTATATTTAAAGGTGCTTGATGATAATCTTGAAAAGTCTAGTAAATCTTCTACCATCATTGATAGTCTGTCTCCTTCAGATTCTATAATTTTTAGACCTTGACTAACCATTTCAGAATCTTTTTGGATTGTATCAGATTGAAGGGTTATAGCCCAACCTTTTATAGAAGTAAGTGGGGTCCTTAGTTCATGTGATACAGACGATATGAATTCATTTTTCATATCTTCTCTTTTAACAATATTTTCACTTAATAGGTTTAGGGTTGAAGCAAGTTCTGATATTTCATCTCCTTTAGTATCATCAGCTTTTACTGTATAATCACCTTGAGCTAATACTTCTGATACTTCTATTAATTTCTTTATAGGCTTTACAAAGCCATTAGCAGCAATGAATGATACTAAAAGTGCCAATACACTAATAACTACACCAAAAGCTAAATATATAAATGCATCCTTGTTTATTTGCTTATTTACCCTATCTAGGGAACTAGTCAATCGAATAATTCCAACTTGTTGATCTGATGATTTTAAAGGATAAGAAACTGATAAAATTTGTTCACCAGACTCTGAATTGGTATCTTTACTAATACCAGTGCTACCCTCTTTTGCTTCTTTTACATCTTTTTTATCTAAATGTTCTCCTATTTGAGATGATGCGACAGAATCAAATAAAACCATTCCTGAATTATCAAGAATTTGAACCTGACTATCATTTTGCCTATAAAATAAGTTCTTATCACCTATAATTACCTCTTCTAAATCATACCTAGACATGTAAGACGAATACTGTAATTGACTTATTCTTGCCTGGTTTTTCATTGATGAAATTAGTGTAGATTCATAATAACTTTTTATAGAATTATAAGTAAAAATTTCAAAACCTATTACAATTGTCAATACAAAAAGCATTATTATCTTGATAAGAGTATACTTTACACTTTTTGTTTCTATTAATTTTTTAGCGTTTCCTTTGGTATGAGCAATATTTTTATTTATTTCCATCTATAACCAGTACCCCAAACAGTCTCTATAAATGCTGGTTTTGCAGGGTTCTCTTCTATCTTAGCCCTTATTCTTCTTATATTTACGTCTACAATTTTGGTATCATTGCTGTAGTTTTCCCCCCAAGTTTCTTTCATTATCTCATCTCTTGTCATTGCCTTGCCTTTATTTTTAATAAAATACTCAAGAATTGTAAACTCAGTTGGGGTCACATCTATTTCTTTATCGTCTTTATAGAAAGTTTTAGAATATATATCCAGTGTAAAAGGGCCATCTCTAAGACTTTTTGTCTCAGTGCTTTCTTGATTTGAAGGGTTGAGATTTACTCTCCTCATAAGAGACTTAACTCTTAAAATTAGTTCTTGAGGATTAAATGGTTTGATAATATAATCATCTGCACCCTTTTCAAGTCCTAATATTTTATCAATATCTTGACTTTTAGCAGAGACCATGATTATTCCAGTCATAGGGGACATATCCCTTATTTTTTCGCAAACTTCGTAGCCACTTATACCTGGCAACATTATATCTAGAATCGCAACTGCTGGTTTCTCTTCTTCAAAAACTTTAAGAGCTTCTTCACCGCTAGATGCTTCTACAGTCTGGTAACCCTGATAGTCAAGGTTAATTTTCATAAATTGTCTTATTGGATCTTCGTCGTCCAATATTAATATTTTATTATTCATTACCCATCCTCTCAAAGGCAATTTTGGCTGCTCCAATAGCGCCTGCATCATTTAAAAACTCGGCTGGTCTGATGTCGATGTTATATGGTTTGTTGCAATACTTCTTGAAATTTTCCATAGTTCCATCCCACCATATATCCTTAGAATTAATAATTCCTCCACCAATAACAATAACTTCAGGATCAAATATATTTCTAAGTGAAGTTAAAAAATATGCTAGGTTAGATTGATAATTATTAAGGACTTCCTTCGCTTTTTCATCAACTTCAACAAAATCGAAAATTTCTTTTCCATCAAGTCTTTTACCAGTTAGCCTAAAATAATCTTCACTTATAGCAGGTCCTGCGCAGTAAGCTTCAGCGCAACCATATTGGCCACATGTACAATAGTTTCCACCTGGATGGAGTAAAATATGTCCAAGTTCTGCTCCTTGGAAGTGTGCACCTGATAGTAAACCACCGTCTTTGGTTATAACAGCTCCTCCAAGTCCTGTTCCAAGGGTAATCATGACTACATTTTCAGCATCCTCACATGCGCCCAGCCATTTTTCTGCGACTAATGCAATATTTGCGTCATTTTCAACAAATACAGGAAGCTTTGTATATTCCTCAATAGCTTCTTTTAGGTTAAAACCAGTCCAACCATTAATATTTCCAGCAAATGTAATAATTCCATTTTCTGAATCTATAAAACCAGGTGTACCTATTCCTATAGCACTTGCTTTATCGTATGATAGAGAATCAATTGATTTTTTTATATTATTTAAAACAACATCTCTCCCCTTGATGGCCTCTGTATCTAACATATGTCTTTCTATAATATTGCCTTTTTCATCTATTAGGCATGCATTTATTTTTGTACCGCCTATATCAATTCCTATTACCTTAGCCATAAATCTCCTCACAATCCCATTAATTTTTCTTTAAGTTTTATCATATTCCCATACTTATCTGAAACAAACTCTTTCCCCTTTAAATATTCTAAACCTTTAATTTCTGGGAAAACTAGTTTATAAGAAAGTAATATTTGGTTATTAATGCCAAATATTTTTCTAACTTGGCTATTTAATTCTTTATCACCATATTTTCTATCACCTAAAATTGGTGTATTATTCTCTTTAAGAGAATATCTAATTTGGTGAGTTCTGCCTGTTATAAGCTTGCATTCAAGGAAAGAAAATTTATCACTACTTTCAAGCACTTTGAAATAAGTAAGTATTCTTTTTCCGTCATCACTTCTTTTGACCTTATTTCTATTCTTGTTCTTTGATATAGTACTGTCTATTTTAAAATCGTGATTAAGTCTACCTGAAACCAGTGTTAAATAGTATTTATCTATTACATTATCTTTCATAGCCTTATTTAATTTCCTAAGACTTTCACTGTTTTTAGCTCCAATTACCAATCCCGCAGTATTTCTATCAAGCCTGTTGACAACTGCTGGTTTAAATATTTTATCTGATTGATCAAAAGAATCAGTCTTGTATAAATATGACAGCATATTGTCAACAAGATTATTTCCATAATCTGACTTAGATGCCGCATGTGTCAACTGCCCGTAATCTTTATCCATGATTATAATATTATCATCTTCATAAATAATATTTAGGTCAAAATCACTTGGTTTAAAATCAGTTTTTGTTAGCCATTTATTGTAATTTTCATCGGAGATATACATTTTGATTATATCTCCTTCATATATAAAATCATTGTTCCTAGCTCTTTTATCATTAATTTTAAAATTCTTTTTTCTAATATTTTTAGATATTACAGATAAGGGTGCATTTTCAAAATATTTTCTCAAAAACCTATCAAATCTCTGATTTCCTTGATTTTTATTTACTACTATTTCTATCATTTAATAACTTCTATTCACATAAGAATCAATAAGTGATTCTCTTATCTCTTCACAAAAAGCTTTGTTGTTTCTTAATCTATCTAATATTTTTTTATTTTTTGAATGAAGAATTAACTTATCACAGTTTTTAACTTTTATTTCAAAAATCTGACCAGTCAGCCTTTTTGATTTTAAACTAATAAAATATGCATCTATATTCTCAAATCCAACCATATTTATCAAAGATAAAGTTGCCACATCCTTTAGGTAATAATAATTTTCTCTGTCGTTGATGTATCTTGTATGAGTTTTTTTCTTTTTAGGGAAATTTTGGCATTTGAACGCCTTTGTATTAGCAATTTTTGCCATAATATTATAATATTGATAATTATATATAGCTTCTTCGAGTTCCTGTATTTTAGAAAACGGTTTAAGCCCAAGATTTATCAAAAATAGATAATTTCTTTCAAGAAATTCATCTTTATTAATTTTTTTTTCGGTTAACAAGTCTATTGACTCTATTCTCCAATCTTCAAATAAATTTAATTTTTTTCTCTCAATAATCATAATAAAAAACCGCCTCAAAGAGACGGTTTAAATTAATCCTCTAATTTTAGTTCAATAATTTCAGCTTGACCTACTTGAGGTACGTCTTCTTTTGTCCAATCTAGTCCTAGGTATATATCTGATTTAGAATATTCTGATAGGCTTTCTAGCCTTGTTATTAAATCCTCGATATTATCCTTGTTTATATCTACAATATCGTAGATACCATCTACATATATTTTACCAATATCATAATCACGAGCTAAAATTCCTGATATAAAGCCGATAAGACCTTCTGTGCTTTTAACCTTATAGCTTTTGGCATTGATTAGTCTAATTTTGTGATCTAGAATTCTTACTTGGCTGTCATCTGTATCTACAAAAACAATATTTGCATTACCAAGTTCTTTTTCATGATTTGCTTCTTCAACTAGATATTTTGTCTTACCAGTTCCTTGTGTTCCAACTACTAAATAAATCATAATTTATCCCCCTTTATTTTTTCATAAATTATTCTTTGACTTTTATCACCTTGTTTAATGGAATACTCTTCCATAGAGGCTATGATTTCATCTCTAATAAGCCACCAAGACCTATCCCAATTGCAGAAAATAGTTTCTTCCTTAGGCGCCCTACCAACAAGTCTCGCTATAGCGCAATCAGCTTCTAGCTGCCTTAAAAACTCTATAACATTATTTTGGTACTCTTCCTTAGACTTTAATTCAAAATCACCATTTTCATACATACTAGCAAGCTTTGTGCCTCTTACTATGAAAAGTGAATGTATCTTTACTTCTTTCACATTTAAGGCGTTTAAGATCCTTGCTGTTTCTATTGTATCATTAATATCATCCCAAGGTAAAGCTAAAATTACATGAGTAGATATTCTAAATCCATATTTATTAATAAGGGTTGCTGCAAATATAAAGTCTGCTAAACTCTCTCCCCTATTAAGTATTCTAAGTGTTTTATAATTTGCTGTTTGAAGACCTAACTCTATTGTGATGTCAATCTTAGTTCTGTCTTTCCACTCTTTTAGAAACTTAAGTTTATCTTCAGTAATGCAGTCGCTTCTAGTTGCTATAGAAACACCCACTACATATTTTTTCTCACACGCTATTAGAACTTCTTTAAAGGTGTCTAAATCCATATAAGTATTTGAGAAATTTTGAAAATAGGCTATAAACTTATTTGCCTTATATTTTTTTGAAATATATGACCTATTTTTATCAAGCTGTTCACTGACAGTCATTGATGTCGGTAAATTTTCAAATGATCCACCTGCATCACTACAATAAATACAACCCCCATATCCGCATGCACCATCACGGTTTGGACATGTTAGGGATAATTTTATTGGCAATTTATAAACTTTTTCTTTATAGGTTTCTTTATAATAATCACTGACCTTATAATAAGTCCTACAGGTCATTATTCATCAATTGAATTTGCTTCATCATCGTATTCATCAATAAGATAGTCTATCTTTTCATCTGTCCAATAATGGCTAAATAGATGGAATACTTCATCGACTTCATCTTCATCTTCGATTAATGTTAAGTCTATTTCCTCATCTCCATAAACATCAGTATATCTAAATAAGTATATTTCAGAAGTTTCACCAGATAAAAGAGCTATATACTCTTTATCATCCACACTAAATATATCAATTAGAATGCACTCTTCTGTTCCCTCTCCTAGTTGTATCTCGATAACTGCTTTTCCACTATTTTTATTAAAAGTTACTTCATGGCCATGAAGATTTAATGTTTCTGTCATAGATTCTCCTTATGGTTTTCAAGTTTTTCCATTACACAATCCAACAAATTTATTACATCTAATAAATCTTTTGTATTCGTATAAAAATGATTATCATCTTGCTTATATTTTACCCCTAATGATACCATCTTCATATTTTGATTTTTAAATACTATACTCGAATCAAGTGAATATTGGGTCTTAATCACTTCTAAATCCTCATCATATAGTGTCTTGTATGATGAAATAAAAGCATCTGTCAACTCTTTATCCTTATTTTTAAAGCTAGATATAAATGATTTTTCAATCAAGTTTGAGCCAGCAATTTTGGCTGCTGTTCTGCTTTTTTCGAGCATTTGGCTCATACCTTCCTCAGTGAGTGATCTAAAGACTAAAATTAAATTTATATACTCTTTTAGAGTCCTTGTAGTTGCTAAATTTGAGGATGAAATCACTTGATTATCTAAACTATTTACAGCAAAACTTCCTGTTGGACAAAGTTCTATAAATGAGGCTAGGTGACTAAAAGATTCATTTGTTATTGGATCTTGATCATGGGCTTTAATTTCTTCACATTCTAATTTCATATCTGGTTCATAGCGAAGGCTTTTTTCTATGGCTTCATTTTTATATATATCAAATGTATTGATCAATTCATTTTCATATGCCGAATTTATAATAAATTCTATATTCGCAAAAGATGGGACGTTGTCATATTTATCTCCAGCAAATAATGATACCATATCGAGGTCAACCTTAGATTTCATTCTCCTGAATATTCCGATGATCATTTTAATAGAATTCATTCTTACCTTACTGGTGTTATCACTTGCATGACCACCCATTAAATTTGATAGGGACAATCTATATGTTTTATAATCATAGTCAGCTTTGAACCTATTTATAGGTACTGATACTAACGACAATAAAAGACTAGAAAATTCGTCTGCTACACAGTCGGCTTGTCTTAGATTAAGATTTACTATATTACTACTTCTTATAACTTCCTTAATCTGGCTAAAATCTTCAAGTTTTGATTGGATATTAGTATTTGTAATTAATATATCAAAAGACCTTGCCGAAAATTTTAGGAAGTAGTCAATTACAAATGAAGCTGCTAATATATTTATGTTAGATTTACTAATAATATATTCTTCGTCATCCATTTTTGTAAAATCGTAAGACTGATCTAATGAATTATCAATATTTAGGTGTAGAACCATGCTAGGACTATCCCCTTTTTTTATATAAAAGGTTTGGTCCATTTGTGTAATATTACACAAGTTTTCGTCAGCAGTTTTTAATATTGATTCTAAAATTCTAGGATTTTCTTTTGAAATACCTAGCTTAAGGAAATCTATATAATTGTTAAAATTTGAGTTTCCACTATCATTTGCCATATGGCCTACCTAATAATACTTCTTAACCTCTATATCCTTTGATATTTGATTAAGTTTCTCTAAATATTTTTCCTGTCTTTTTACCATAATATACATTTGGTAAACTTGGTCTTTTACCTCTTCAAATTCTTTAGCTTCTTCATTATTTATATTCTCTAACTTAATAAGATGGTAACCAAATTGTGATTTCACTGGTTTTGAAATTTCTCCTACTCCTAGCTCTTCCAAGCCATCTTGAAACTCCTTAACCATAACACCCTTTGGAAATGTGCCGAGTGTTCCTCCGTTTGCTGCCGAAGGGTCCTTAGAATATTTCCTTGCTGCATCTTCAAATGCTAGACCTTCCTCTATTTCTTTATATATTTCTAAAGCTTTAGCTTCCTCGTCAACCAAAATATGGCTTGCAGTATATGTTGTGTTTGGACTTACTAATTCTTTATTTTCTTCATAATATTTTCTAAGCTCATCATCAGAAGCATCTACTTGTTCAAAGATTTTGTGCATTGCATAATTTTTTAGCATATTTTCTTCGACGATTTTTAGTTCTTTTTCAAAATCTTCATCCTTATTAATACCCATCTTGTAGGCATCAATTAATAGAATTTCTTGGTTAACCATCTCATCGGCTAAAACCTTTATTCCTTCTTCATTTTGAAATCTTGCTCCACCTTCTATGTTTGCCATAAAAGCGTAAACGTCATTACTATAAATTTTCTTTCCATTAACTTCAGCTAGAAGTTTGTTATTGTCTTCCATAATTACCTTTCAATTAGTTCTATTCTATTGTTATAAATAACAATATCTTTATTTTTATATAATCTTCCTATAGCTCTTTTAAAAGCAGATTTACTCATTGCAAAATATGAATATATCTTATCCGGTGATGACTTATCAGATAGCTCTAATACACCACCATTTTCATATAGATGATCTAAAATTTTATCGCTGTCACTGTCTATTTCAAGGTGAGCTCTCTTTCTTAACGATAGTTCAATTTTTCCATCACCCTTTATATCTTTTACCCTAGCACTTATCTCTTCACCTTCGATATAAACACCCTTTAATTCTTTAATCCTAACCAAAGAATCATATTTGTTATCAATTGCAACAAATGCTCCTATAGATTTATTTATAGAATATATTCTTCCTTTAACTACATCATTTTCTTCAAAATTATGATCATAAGATAATAGGTCCCTTATTTTACTTGTAAGATATAAATATCCGTTTTTTTCTTTCATAGCAACTGGATAAACCATATCTTTTATTATTTTATAAGTTCTCTCTTCAAATGGTAAAAAAATGTGTCCTCCTTTTATTTCAAAATAGACACCTTTTTTAGTAATCTCAACAGCCTTTAAAGAGTAAATCTTATCTACCTCATATGGAATAAACCTACTTGCCCTAAGTACATCATTTAAGTCATGATAAAGATATGCTTCTACCTTATCATTTTGCTTAAACTCTTTTACCTGTTCTTTGTCTATTACTGCATCACCTAATTTGGTTTTTAGGTATGCTTTGTTTTTAGTAAATCTTTTTATTGTAAATTCTTTAATAATAATCTCCTAATTTAGTTGATTGAATGTAAAGCCTTCACCCAACACTTCTGATATTGTGTAAGTGAAAAGAAAGGCCCTGTTATCAATTTCTAATATATCGTCTTTTATAGTAGGGAAAGTTCTAATGCTGGTTATTGTCATTATAACTTTTTTATCTTTGTGCGAAAACCCTCCCTCAGCTTCTAAAAGAGTTACTCCCTTTTCATGTTTACTTATAAGCATTTGGTTGATTTCTTCATACCTATCCGAAATTACCATTATTGATATCTTTCTACCAAATCCTTGCATGAAATAATCAAAGCCCATGGACTGAATCATTATGGCTAAGGTTGCATACATAGCAAGTTCTGTACCAAAAATAAAAGCTGATAAAGCTACTACCACAAAGTCTGCCATAAACAAACATTGGTGAAGTGGAACATTGAAATATTTATTGAATATTGCAGCTATTAAGTCAGTACCTCCTGAAGATGCTTCATGGTTAAAAACAATTGCAAGTCCAAAAGATACTGTAATTGACCCAAAAATAATATTGATAATTTTATCATTACCTAAATTGACGTTAGGTATTATCTTTTCAAACAACAAAATATAAGCCGAAACAGCTAAAGATGAAAAAAGTGATTTCTTTGCAAATTCGAAACTTATAAATATCATTCCTGAAATCAAGACAAGGATGTTTAAGATTAGGTTAACTAAACCAAGATTTAACGATGGTAGAGCTTTCGATAATACAAGAGCAAAACCTGACAGCCCACCAGCTGCTATATTTTGACTCAGTAGAAAAAAATATAGGCCTCCTGCTATAAGAAAGGACCCAAATAAAATCCACAGGTATTTTTTCATACAACCTCCTTATATTATAATAAAATGTTATCATAAAACGGAGATTAATTCAATAAATCTATAAGAAAAAAAGGCGGAAATAAAAGATGATTTCACTTTTAAGATCATAACATTTAACTTTATTTTTGTTGATTTCTTAAAAGTAATTCAATCAAATTTTATTGCCACCTTCTATTCTAATCCATCCAATTCGGAGTTATCCTATTAAAATTATCATACATCTTTAAAATACTTTGTACTTCTTCTTTGTTTAGATTAGATGATAATTTCTCTCTCATATTTATCAAGCTTTCCAATATCATAACTGCCTGATACAGACTTAATAGGCGATAAAATTTTCTAGAAGGACTCTCTCCGTTATGGTATGAAGTAAGAACACCCTTTGCAAATAAAGGGAATTTTATAGCAATCCTGTTTATCTCGACAAAATCTATAATTCCATCCCCATATTCAAGTTCTTTTATCGCTCTTAAGTCAAGATACTTATCTTCGTATATCCTAATATTCTTGTCACTAATATTTTTATACAAAAGGTTAATAACAGTGTTTTCTGTTAGGTGCTTGTTAGCATTTATATAATCAATCAATATATAGTCATCATCGCCTACTTCGCTTAGGCCGTGCCTATAAAATAATTGATTTGATTTAACAAGAAATTTTTTCTGCCAATTAACCATTTCGCTCGACTTGATATTGTGAAGTTTTCTTAAGGCCTTACCAAATTCTTCACCAATAGTTAATTGTTCTTTATCGTTAGACTTAACTAAATATTGATTTAACGAGATTTCATTCCTAAATTCATATATTTTATATGATTTTTCTATATCAGGCATTAGACCTTTTTCATAAATTGTCAGAGGGTTTAAGCCTCCACTTTCTAGAACTTCATTTATAATCGCTTCGTTTTCAATATCGTCAAATTGATCTAAATTATAAAGTGAAAATACGTAGGCTCTTTTGTCTTTAGTAACCTTGTATTTACTTGAACCTAATTTTACAATCTCATCAATTTCTTCCATTTTGTCAAATATATTAGTGTGACCTAGGATATCTTTAATATCACTAGTCATATTATTACCTTCTAATTATTTTCTCTAACTAATGCTTCAACTTCTTCAGTTAGTTCTAAATCTAGTACTTTTTCCGCAAATTTATTATCTTCTTCTAAGCTAGATTTTAAGATAGTATCTTTAATCTCAGCAATTTTAGAAGATGAACCAGAAAATTCATCAAGGCCTAGACCTAAAAGAAGTTTTGTAGCTTCAGTATCTGCAGCGAAAGCACCACACATTCCTGTCCATTTTCCAGCTTCGTGTGATACATCAATTACGTGTTTGATAGCTCTTAGTACTGCTGGGTTGTAGTTTGAGTACATGTGAGCAATATTTTCGTTACCTCTATCTACTGCTAATGTGTATTGGGTTAAGTCGTTTGTTCCAATAGAGAAGAAGTCAGCGTATTTTATAAATTTATCTGCCATAATGATTGATGCAGATGTTTCAACCATAATTCCTACATCTAAATCTTTGTTGTAGTCAATACCTTCTTGGTCTAGTTCATTTTTGATTTCTTCAACTAGTTCAATAGATTTCTTTAGTTCATCTATATTTACAACAAATGGAATCATTATCTTAAGGTTACCGAAAGCTGAAGCTCTTACTAGGGCCCTTAGTTGGGTCCTAAATATATCTTCTTTGTCTAAACATAGGCGAATAGCTCTGTAACCTAAGAATGGGTTTTCTTCAACTGGAAATTTAAAGTAATCAAGTCCCTTGTCTCCACCTATATCTAGAGTCCTAATAATAAGTGGTTTTTCCCCTAATAATTCTGTAGCTTCTTTATATACTTCAAACTGGACATCTTCAGTTGGGAAATCTGAGCTTTCCATATATAAGAATTCTGTTCTAAATAGGCCTACTCCGTCACAACCATTTTCAATAGCAAGTTTAAGATCTTCAATATTACCGATATTGGCAGATACTTCAATTCTCTTACCATCTGTTGTTACAGCCTCTTTATCTTTTATGGTTTGTAATCTTTCTTTCTTTGCTTTTTGTTCATTGATAAGTTCTTCATATTTCTTTATCTCTTCATCACTTGGATTAACAATTAGCAGGCCTTCATGCCCATCAATAATAGCTTTTTCTCCACCCTTAAGTTTGGTAGATACATCAGCCATACCAACCAGAGCTGGCATATCAAGTGTTTGAGCTATTATAGAAGTGTGGCTAGTTTTACCACCTAAGTCTGTTGCAAAACCAACCACAGCATCTTTATCCATATTTGCAGTATCAGAAGGAGTAAGTTCTTTAGAAATAATTATGCTTCCCTTATCTAAATTTGATAAATTTTTAGGCTTAATTCCTTTTAATTTATACATAACTTGGTATCCAATATCTTGATAATCACTTGCACGTTCTTTAAGATACTCATCGTCAAGTGCACTCATTATTTCTACCATTTCTCTGACTGTTTCATCAAGAGCAAGTTCAGAGTTTTTGTTTTCATTTTTAATTTTCCCTTCAATTGTGTCAGAAAAATATGGGTCTTGGAGTAATTCTTTATGAGCATTTGCAATATTTTCTTGTGCTTCTGTTGGATTATCGAGTTTGCTTAAATCATCAACGTAAGAATTAATTGCATCCTTTACTTTTTGGTATTCACTATCTGCATGATCTTCACTTATTTTTTCTTGGTTGATCTCAATTTTCTCCCTAGTAAACAGATATATATTACCAATTGCATATCCAGTACTTGCTTTTATACCTTCATATCTTTCGGTCATTTAACTTATTCTCCTTTATATTAATAGTTTTAAAAAAAGGATACTAAAAAGTATCCTTTATAGACTTGATTTTATTCAGCTAAATTTTCAACAAATTCAACTAATTCATCAGCGAATTTTTCTTCATCATCGCCTTCAACAATTAGTTTTATTTCTGTACCTTTAGCTATACCAAGGCTCATAACGTTGAAGATGCTTTTAGCATTTGCTTGCTTATCTTCTTTTATAATTGTAACTTCACCTGGGTAATTTTTTACGAACTGTACTAATGATGCAGCTGGTCTAGCGTGTAAACCTGTTTCATTTGTAACAACTACTGTTCTTTCTGCCATAAATATCCTCCTAAAATGTTATTCATATATATTTTACTATAATTTGGTAATTAAACAATGCTTTAACTGATAACTTTAGATGATTCTCTCTTATTTATTTGTGCATCAATAATCCAATCATTTTCAAGTATTTCGCCTTCATTTTTTATTCTCTTAATCAGGGCTCTTATTGAGATTGCACCAATATCATAATATGGAATTGATACTGTGGTTAGCTTCGGTCTATATATGCTTGCTATTTGGTTGTCACCAAATCCAACTACTGATAAATCTTCTGGCACTCTTATACCATGATCTACACAGTAGTTCATAAACCCTATAGCAATTTCATCATTTACACAAGCAACTGCAGTAATATTTTCCTTCTTTATAATATCCAAAGCTTTTTCTGCATTGTTATACCCATCATCACTACTTGTGCCATCTATCCTGAGTACATATGATTTTTCTGTTCCAACAGCCTTTTCATATCCTTTGATCATAGATTCATTTATAACATTTTCTTCTTTTCCTGCTATCATAAGTATCTTTTCATGACCATCTTCTGCCAAACTATGGATTAGTTTATTTTCTTCAATTTCATAGTCTACCTTAACGGTTTTAATATTCTTATAGTTATGGTACTTATCAAGTATCACAAAAGGTATTCTTGTTTCTCTAAGTTTGACAAGGATTTCTGTAGATATATCTTCTGTTATAATAACAAGTCCCTCAACTTGTTTTGTAGCTAGAAAATCAATAGAATTTTCAACTTGCTTGTCATCCCCATAAGAACTTGTTAGCAAGATATCATACTTATAAACCCTACCAATTTCTTCTATTCCTCTTATGAGTTGGGCCATATATTCTATACCTATATCCTTAACAATAACACCTACCAGATTAGATTTTCTCATTACTAGTGATCTAGCCAATTCATTTGGTTTGAAATCAAGTTTATTAATAGCATCAACTACTTTTCTTCTAGCTTCTGGACTAACTGGTTTAGAATTGTTCATAACCCTAGAAACAGTAGATATAGATACTCCTGCAAGTTTTGCAACATCTTTAATTGTTGGTTGTCCCATATCTCCTCCATTATATAAAAGACCATCGTGAAGATGGTCTTAATTAACCTGCAATTACGTTTTTAACTATATCTATAACATCTATTATTAAAGATGAATAATCTGTAATTGATGCAACTCCAGCTCCAAAAGTATCGACACTATCAACAGCTGTTATACCAACGTAATTAACTGTATCTTTTACATCATCGGCTATTGAGTTAACACTGGTCATAGTATCATTTACTTTTGCTATAGCCATCTTTAGATTAGGGTCTGTAACTATGCCGTTAACATTATTAACAAGGCTGCTTGCTTCATCTGTTAGATGAGGTAATTTTTTTATAACTTGATCAATGTTATTTGAATTTTTGTCAAGAACCTCTTGGGCGCTTCCTAACAATTTATTAACTTTAACCAAGACTAACACCAAAAACACTAGGGCTAGGATAGCCAGGATTGTGATTATTATGTTACCTAAAAGATCAAAATCTATAGTAATACTCATTTTAACCTCCTAGATTATTTATTTTTATTTCTTGCTTGAAAGTCGTTCTCTTTTACCTTATCTTTTGTATCTTTTGCTTCTTCTTTGATTTCTTTAGCGTCTTCTTTTACAACTTCTTTAGTTTCTTTTGCTTCTTTTGAGATTTCTTCTTTTTTCTCATCAGCAACTTTAGAAATTTCTCCAGCGCTATCTTTTACTATTTCTTTAACGTCTTTTGCACCTTCAGATAAGGAATCTTTTACTTCATTTGAAGCTTCTTTAATTTGTCTACCTGTATCTTTAGCTACTTCTGTTCCATATTCAAAACCATCTTTGATTGGTTGAAGGTCAGTATATGCTCTATATCTTAAATCTTCATAACCATCTTTAGCTTGGTCTATAACATCATTTGTTGTATCTTTAACAGTTTCTATAGTCTCGTTAAAGGCATCTTTGATGTCTTCTCTAGTTTGCTTTCCAGATTTTGGTGCAAGTAGAATACCTGCAGCTGCACCAACGAGTGCTCCTACCAATAATCCTTGACCTCTCATTCTAGAATCGTGATTTTTTGCTTTCCATATTTCGTATTTAATTTCTCTTTGTTTTGCTTTTGCTTTGCTTTCAATATAATCTTGTAGTGACATATATTTCTCCTTTGTATTTAAGTTCAACTAATGTTACTTAGCCTTATTAATTATTACCCAATATTTTAAATTTGAAACTTAATATTATCCTAAGGGGGTCCTTACTTAAGACCTTCGCGTATGTGAAGGTGGGCAAGCTGTCTAAAATTTCTGACTTCCACTCAATGGAGGCTTGTCATCAAAGTTAGAACTCCGCAATCCCTTATAAAAGTTGTAGGTTTAAATTGGACCTTATCCTTAGGATAATTTAATTATAATATATTTTCAACATTTTTTCAAGAAAAATATTTTCACAAATTTTCTAAAAACAGCTTAAAATTCGGATATCTTTCTAGAATAATACTTTCCCCACTAATAAATTCTTTAAAAGATAGATAATAAGAATGTAGTAGAAACCTTTCTAATTCATGCTTAGATCCATAGAGTATATCACCTATAATAGGATGACCAAGCTCACATAGGCTTGCCCTTATTTGGTGGGTCTTTCCAGTTTTAATGTCACATTCAATAATTGAATACCCGTTTCTTACATCTAATGTTTTAAAATACGTTATTGCTAGTTTGCCATCTTCATCATTCAAGTAGAATTTTTTATTTTTATCATAAGCTAAGTTGATTTTATATAGTCTATTTATATTATAATCTCCCTCTACATAAGCCAGATACTTTTTTGTAAGTAAATTTTCTTCTATTTGCTTTTGATAATATGCTTGGGAATATTTATTCTTTGCAATCATTATAAGTCCCGAAGTATTCATATCAAGCCTATTAATAAGCCTTATTTTAGCCTTTATTTCTGACTTTTTAAAGTAATAAGCAATGTGATTAGCTAGACTTGTTTGATTATTTGAGTTGACTGTAATTCCATAATCTTTATTTATAACCAACAAATTATCGTCTTCATAGACTATGTCAAGAGGTCCCTTCACAGGTTTGTAATCATAATCTTCTTCAGCAATCTTAATTTTAACAATATCATTTTTCTTAATATTGATATTTTTATAAACCAAGTCTTCGTTAACCAAAATACCATCTTTTATGAGTTCTTTATATGCTCTTATAGAAATGGATTTTTCTTTCAAAAATTTTTTTAGACTAATTTTATTTAAACTTACAAATTTTATATAATTCATACTTACTCCTATGATATAATATATGTGAGAGGAAATGATATGACAAATATAATTAATATTTTCAAGAACAAATCTAAATATACGAACAGTATTTTTCACAAAGTTAGAAAAATTTTACAAGATAATGGCTACGAAGTTAGTAACTATTACAATAAGAATGCCTTTCTAAATCTTGTGATTGGTGGTGATGGTGCATTTTTAAACGCTGTACATCTTTCTAACTTTTCTAGCATTCCATTTATAGGGATTAATACCGGTCACTTAGGTTTTTATCAAGAGATTGAGGTTAATATGCTTGAAGAATTTGTTAAAGATTTAAAAAATGGAAACTATAAAATAGAAGAGTTGACAGTGCTAGAATCAGAGGTTAATAGGAAAACTTTGAACGCTATCAATGAAGTCGTTGTTAAGTCAAAAAAGAATCAAATTATTAGAGTCAAAGTCTTTATAGATGGTAATTTTATAGAGTCTTATTCAGGTGATGGCCTAATAATTTCTACACCACATGGATCAACAGCTTATAACCTATCTGCAAATGGAGCAATCCTGCACCAATCTCTTAATGGTTTCCAACTTACACCAATAGCTCCGGTTTATTCAAATCTTAATAAATCTCTTAAATGTCCAGTTGTTTTACCAAATGATGCTAGTATAGAAATATCAGTATCCA
Organism: Anaerococcus sp.; assembly: GCA_043426375.1. Classification (GTDB taxonomy): domain Bacteria; phylum Bacillota; class Clostridia; order Tissierellales; family Peptoniphilaceae; genus Anaerococcus. Next base: position 4,990 of record JBHWRC010000086.1, on the reverse strand, counting down.
GAAGAGATAACTATCATACTGTCTTTATCTTTGATGGCAGGGAGTTTTTTACAAAAGATTTTAAGATTAAAATTAGTGTTTCCCCTAAAAAAATAAATAAGCTCATTCTTAATAAAAACCACTATTGGGCAAATATTAAAAACAAGCTTATGTGATTACTCAAAGGATACTGTATTAAATATATCTCTTATTATATTTTTAGCTATAGGCGCAGCAACTTCTCCCCCTGTGCCTTGGCTATCTTCAACTACTATTGATAAAGCTATTTTAGGCTCATAAGCTGGAGCAAAGCCTACAAACCACGCATCAATGTTGCCATTTGACTTATCTGCAGTACCAGTTTTACCAGCTACTTGGACCCAGTCAATAAAAGCGGCTAGTCCAGTACCACTGTTTACTACTTCAACCATCATATCTCTGATTTCATTCGCAGTTTTTTCACTTGTTGCCTTTGAAAGAATTTCATCTTTTGACTCAAAAGTTGTCTTTCCTTCTTCATTTGTTATTTTATCAACAAGTCTCGGTTTCATCATGACTCCATTATTTGCAATAGCTGATGTTACCATCGTCATGTGAAGCGGTGTTACTTGTGTTTTACCATAACCAAATCCAGTCATAGCTAGGTCTGCCTCATTTAAGTCCTTAAATGGTATTATGGAATTAGCCTTATCAATATCGAAATCATAATTTTTATTAAAGAAAAATTTCTCTCCCGTTTTTGCTAATTTATCTTTTCCTAAGTCTACAGATTTTTTTGCAAAATAAGTATTAGATGAATTGGTAAAGGCTGTTCTTAAATCCAGAGTTCCAAATACAGCTTCTCCGTAATTTTTAATTTCATAACCTTGAATGACTTCACTTCCCTCATCATTATAAGATCTATCGATATCATTATCTATAATAGATGCTGAAGTTACGATTTTAAAAGCAGATCCCGGCCTATATAAGCCTTGGCTAGCCCTATTGACTAGTCTACCGTCATTTGTTTGAATCAAATTGTTCCAATCATAATCTAGGCTGTTAGGATTAAAACTTGGAGTTGAAACCATAGCTAAAACTTGACCTGTAGAAGGATTCATAACAACACATGATGCTTTGTAGTCCTTTAGATAGGAGTAGACAATATTTTGTATATTTTGATCTACACTTAGGTGTAAATCATTACCCGTATCGTTTTTAACTACCATTTTTCTAAATTGACTAAAATTTTCTCCACTTATTGCTAAGAGATCTTTGTTGTAAGATTTTTCTATACCAGTTTTTCCATAAGTTGTGGATGAATATCCAGTAATAGGGGCTGATGCTTCAGGATAATTATATATTCTGATTTGTTTTCCTGATTCATCTTTTTGGCTATAGGCTAAAATATTTCCGTTTCTGTCATAGATACTTCCCCTTTTTACCAAGTCTTCATTTAGCCATAATCTCCTGTTATTGGAATTATCAGCTAATGTCTTAGCCTCAAACAATTGAAAATAAACAAGATATAGGGTAATAAACATAAATAAAATTACGAAAAAGACCATTACAAAAATAAGTCTTTTATTAAGAGTTGATTTAGTTAATACTTTTAGTTGATTATTATCTTTGTATCTTTGCTTTTCTTCTAACTCTTTTATTTTATCAATAAAACTTCTATTATTAGTTCTTTTTTTACTTGATTTGTTGTCTCTCATTTGTTTCACCATCCATTATTTCTTCTCCACAATATTGGAGGCAACCTAAAAGGATAAATCCTGCAAGCATTGATGATCCACCCTGGCTTATAAAAGGTAAGGTTACTCCTGTTAGAGGTATTAATTTTAAAACTCCACCCAAAATTATAAAAGTTTGTAGAGCAAATAAGACTCCAATACAAAAGGCAAGTACAGAGTAAAATTTGTTTTGTTGAATTAGTGATATCTTAATAGCCCTATATACCAAAATCATAAATAACAAAACTACGCCGATTCCCATGAAGACGCCCATTTCTTCACAAATAGCAGAAAATATAAAGTCAGATTCTGCAACTGGTATATAATCTGGCCTTCCAAGACCAATACCTGTTCCAAATAAACCTCCACTTGCTGTTGCAAATAAGGCCTGGGTTATTTGATATCCTGTAACATCTATGTCTGACCAAGGGTCAAGCCAAGTTGCTACCCTTATTCTTACGTGTCCAAATAAGAAATATGCTACAACAGATCCAATTATCATGAAAAACATATTTATGAAGATAAGTTTCCTATCTTTTTCATAAACAAACTGACTTAGGATTAAAACACCAAAAAATATTAGGGCTGTTCCTAAGTCTTTTTGCAAGAACAAGAATCCTATGAAAACATAAATCATAAAATTCATAAAGTACCTGCCAAAAGGTTTTAGGCTTATTTGATTATAGTGAGTATAAAAACTTGCTATAAAAAATGCTAAGGGAACCTTTATAAATTCTGATGGCTGAATACTAAATCTATTAGCTATAATTATCCAGTTTTTAGCCCCACCTAGGTATGTTCCAAAAACGAGAGTAATTAAAAACAATACTATAGAAGTGCCTGCATAGAATATTAGCATCTTGTCCCATTTTTTGTATGATTTAAGTATAAAATAAGTGATAAAAAACAAAATGACCCCTAATAAGTAAAACTGTAGCTGTCTTCTACCAAGCTTTGGATCTAGCCTATAAATAATAGCTACACCTATTGAAAAAAGCATATTTACAATAAGGAGCAAAATATTGTCTGACTTTGTAAACCTATCTACCAAAAATGATGTTAGTAATGTTACAAGCAAAATTGCTATATAGGTGTAAAAATCCATATTTGTAAGAGTTTCTATATTGTAAATCATAGCAAGGGATAAACTTAAAAATTCAAATATGAATAATAAAAAGTTTGCCTTAGCTCTTGATTTTTTCATAGAAACTTCTAGTTTATCCATACTTTTAAGCATCATGATCACCTTGGATAAATAAGAATTTTAAGGAACCAATTCTAATTATGTCACCAGATTTTAATTCTATTGCATCAAGAATTTTTTCGTCATTTAAGTAGGTTCCATTGGCAGATTTTAAGTCTTCCAGAAAGTACATATCTTCATCCTGTAGGATTCTAGCGTGAAATTTTGATAAGTACTTATCATTTATACTTATAGTATTTCGTTCATCACGACCTATAGTATTATCTTCTCCTATAAAATAATATTCTTGAACCATAAAACTAAAACCATCATTCATGTTTATCAATTTTAAATAAGTATCTGATTCTTGTTCTCTTTTTAGTGTAGTTCTTACATCGTAATATATTATTCTAATTATGGAATAAATAAAATAAAATACGACAAAGACAAAAATATACTTTAATATTGTTGATAACAATTGATACAATGTCAAGCTTCCAAATACATTGATTGAAAACACCTTATCAATAAGATTAAAAAACTTTTCCATAAAAACTTCTCCTTGGCTATATATTATGATATTTTAAGCCTAAATTCAAGTTTTGAAGAAAAAACCCCGAAGCCTTGCCCCGAGGTTATATGCTTATTTTAATGGATTGAATCAATCAATTCTTCCATAAATTTAACAATTGTGTCTTTTTTATCATTTGCTTCTTCCATAGTTTTAGCAACTGCATTAACATATATCTTTATTTTTGGTTCTGTACCAGATGGTCTAAGGGTTACCCAAGAACCGTCTTCAAAGTAATATTTTAATACATTTGATTTTGGTAGTCCAGTTTCATCATTCTGATAATCAATAGATTTTGTAACCTTATCGCCATTTATTTCAGAAATAGGATTTTCCCTTACTTCTGTCATGATCCTTCCAATTCTTTCTTGGCCATCTATACCTTCTAGGACAATTGATACTACTTCATTTGCATAATAACCATGCTCTTTGTAGATATCTTCTATAACATCAAGTAAGCTCTTGCCCTTTGCCTTATAAAACGCTGCCATTTCGGTGATCATCATAGCTGAGTTTACCGCATCTTTGTCTCTTACAAAATCTTTGTAATTGTAGCCAATTGACTCTTCGAAACCAAATACGAATTTACCTGTATTTTCTCTCTCAAGTTCGTTTGCCTTATCATAGATGTTTTTAAATCCTGTCAACACATCATATTTATCTACACCATATTTTTTAGCAATCGGAGCAATTAAGTCTGTTGACACTATAGATTTTACTACTGCTGGTTTTTCTGGTAATTGTCCTTTTTCCTTAAGTCCTGATAGAATATATTCGGTAAGTAGGGCACCTATTAGGTTTCCTGTTAGGAATTGGTAGTCACCATTCTTATCCCTTACTTCTACCGCACACCTGTCTGCATCAGGGTCTGTTGCAAGAAGTAGTTCTGCTCCTACTTTTTTACCCAGTTCTTCAGAATACTTAAATGCTTTTGGATCTTCTGGATTTGGATAACCAACAGTTGTAAAGTCTGGGTCAGGATTTTCTTGTTCACTAACTACATGGATATTTGTAAATCCTCTTTCTTCAAGGATTCTTCTAACAAGTTTATTGCCTGTTCCATTTAGTGGTGAATACACTACGCTGATATCCTTATCAATTCCCTCATCATTTATTGTGCAGTCCAGAACTAAAGATACGTATTTTTCGATTAAATCATCTGATACATATTCTATTATTCCATCTTTAATTCCTTCTTCGAAATCTAGCCTAGGTATTTCGAAAAAATCTTGGTGGTCGCCTATATAAGATAAAATCTTATTTGCTGTTTCATCCATGATTTGGCTGCCCTCTTCGTTATAAGCCTTATAACCGTTATATTCTTGTGGGTTATGAGATGCTGTAACCATTACACCTGCTACACACCCAAGCTCTCTGATTGTATATGAGCAAACTGGAGTCGGTTGAATTTCCTTGTGTATATAGACCTTAATTCCATTGGCAGCAAACACTTCAGCAGCAACTTTAGCAAATTCAGGTGACTTATGTCTTACGTCATAAGCAATTGCTACTCCGCGTTTTTTTGCTTCCTCACCGCCTTCT